>DASQAX010000376.1:0-2735 GCA_035635535.1 Vicinamibacterales bacterium
AAGCAGATGATCACGGCCGACACGACCGTGCTGCGCGATGGAAAAGAGATCGCGCGGATGTATCCCGCGCGCTGGTTCTACCGTAAGCACGAGGACGAGGCGACCACAGAGGTGGCGATCCGCCGGGGCTTCGCGGAGGACCTGTACCTGGTCATGCCGGCGTTCAGCGTCGAGGAGCAGAGCGCGAGCATGGGGATTCACGTGAATCCGCTCGTCAACTGGGTCTGGGCCGGCTTCGGCGTACTCGCGATCGGCACCGGCGTCGCGCTGCTGCCCGAAACCGTGTTCACCTTCGCGCTCGCCAGCCTGCCCGCCGGCGCCGCAACCGCGTCGATGCTGTTGATGGCGCTCCTGTTGTGGCCCTCAACGCTGCTGGCGCAGCAGACCGTTCCCGTCACGCAGAAGAGCGCGCTGCACAAGCAGATCGAAGGGGAGATTCTCTGCACGTGCGGCTGCCGCAATGCCGTCGGCTCGTGCGGCATGTTGAACTGTCCGGGCCACAAGAGCCAGGAAGAGAAGCTGGTCGCGTACCTCGCCGACGGGAAGGATCACGACCAGATCATCGCGGCGTTCGTGGCCGACTTCGGCAGCCAGGCCGTGCTGACCGCGCCGCTCGACCGGGGCTTCAACCGCGTCGCGTGGGCGTTTCCGTACCTCGTCGGCATCGCGGGTCTCATCGCGATTGTCGTGAGCGCGCGCCGCTGGTCCGGCACGCCGACCGTTGCGGCCGCTGGCGATGCGGGGCTCGACCCCACCATCAATGCCCGGCTGGACGATGAACTCCGCGACCTCGACTGATCCCCAGCCGCTTCAACCCTGGCAGTTCTTCACGCTCGCGGGCCTCGTGGGCGCGACGATCGTCGTCTTCGTGTCCGAGGGGCAGACGCCTGCGGGCATCATCCTTCTCAGCCTGATCATCTTCGGCGCCGCGGCCGTCGGCGCGGCCGCGTGGCGCACGTTCTCGCCGCTCTCGGGGCTCGAGGAACCCGCAGGGCCGCAGATCTTCGGCGGCCGGACCCGGGCGGCGCTCGAACGCGAGAAGTCGCTCGTGCTCCGCTCGATCAAGGACCTCGAGTTCGACCACGCGATGAGGAAGGTGTCGGACAAGGACTTCGCCGAGATGGGCGCCCGGCTCCGCTCGCGGGCTGCGGGGCTGATTCGTCAGCTCGACGCGGGCACGAGCTACCGGCAGGCGATCGAGGCGGAGATCGACAAGCGCGTCGGCAGACCGGCGCCCCGACCGGCAGCGGCCGCCGCGCCCGCGGCGGCGGTGGCGGCCGTGGCGGCGGAGCAGACGAAGACCAGGCCGGCCGTGGCGGCGGAGCAGGCCACGACCAGGCTGTGCCTGTCGTGCTGCACGCAGAACGATCCCGACGCGCGGTTCTGCAAGGGCTGCGGCTATCAACTGGGTGATTGGTGATCAAGAAAGCACTCGCTCTGGTGCTGGCGTTCGCTGCGCCCGCGCTCGCGCAGCTCAACATGCCCGATCCGTCCGTGATCAACGGCAAGGCGCTGCCTGCCGGTGACCTGCAGACCGGGACGATCACCGTCCGCGTCGTGCGCGAGTCGATCGGCAACAACATCGTCGGCCAGCAGGTGACCGTCACCGTCAACGGCGAGACGAAGAAGGCGGTCACCGACGAACAGGGCCGCGCGGAGTTCCGCGGCCTGCCCGCGGGCGCCAACGGCGTCGCGGAGGCGAGCGTCAACGGAGAGCAGCTGAAGTCCGACGCGTTCGTGGTGCCGAGCTCCGGCGGACTGCGCCTCATCCTCGTCGCCGGCCTCGGGCAGGCTGCCGAGCGAAAGAAGAAAGAGGAAGCGGAAGCCGCGGCCGCCCCGCCCGTGAAGGGCGCCGTCGTGATTGGCGCCAACAGCCGGATCATCTTCGAGTTTCCCGACGATCTGATGCGCGTGTACTACATGCTGGAGATCGTCAACAACGCGCGAACGCGCGTGGACATCGGCGGGCCGCTGATCGTCGACCTGCCCCAGGGCGCCGCCGGCGCGTCGCCGCTCGAGGGCTCGACGACACAGGCGACGGTGGCCGGTTCGCGCATCACCGTGACGGGTCCGTTCGCCTCGGGCGTGACGAACGTGCAGGTCGGCTTCCAGATGCCGTTCACCACCTCGTCGCTCGCGCTGGAGCAGAAGTGGCCGGTGCCGGTCGAGCAGGTGACGGTCGCGTCGCAGAAGCTCGGAGCGCTGGCGTTCGTGTCGCCGCAGTTCTCGTCGGTCGGCGAGGTGAAAAGCGACAACGGGACCCCCTTCCTGCTGGCCAGCGGCCCTGGTATTGCCGCCGGTGGCACGCTTCGCATGCAGGTGACCGGACTGCCGGTCCACAGCTCCGTCCCGCGCTACGCGGCGCTCGGTCTTGCGTTGGCGATCGCGTTGTTCGGACTCTGGCTCGCGCTGCCGGGCGCGACCGGATCGCGTGAACATCACACACGGCTGGTCGCGCGGCGAGACGTGCTGCTCGCCGAGCTCGCGCACATCGAGGAGCGCTCGAGAGCGGGCCGGGAGACCGCGAAGGACGCCACGCGCAGGCCGCGCGTGATCGCGGAGCTCGAGCAGATCTACGGAGAGCTGGACGAAAGCCCCGGTGCCGCCGCGTGAGTCGTGTCGATTGATTTCCACGAGCTGACGGCCGAGGACGTCTCACGTCATTTCGGCCGCCGGCGGGCGCTCTCGAAAATTTCCTTCCACGCGCGCACCGGATCGATACTCGGCCTGCTCGG
>DASQAX010000377.1:0-3369 GCA_035635535.1 Vicinamibacterales bacterium
GTCTCCCTGCGGAGACGCTCGGCGCGAGAGTCGGCTGCCTGTCCCGCGGCGTCAAGGTGTCCGAAACCTGTCGCCAGCAGGCCGGCGGCTACGACGGCCAGTGTCCATGTCTTCGCCAGCATCGTCCCCTCCACGAAGCGTGGTGCAGGCGCAATGCTATATCAATCGGCGATTGCTACGACTCCGATGGGACGAACGTCGTCGCGGCGGGAATGGCGATCATTCGCGGCGAGCGATAGTCGAACGGGACGACGCGATACCGGTACACCAGGCCGGCGCTGCCGACGACGTAGCCGGTACCCGATCGAAGCACGGTGAACGCGTTCACGCGAGCCGGAAAGGCCGTCGCTCTCGTTGTCCAGCGCGTTCCGTTGTCCAGCGTGTAGGTGAACTGACGCGTGCCCACCATCCAGCCGACGGCGCCGGCGGCCGCGACGGCCGGGGCATCAGCAGGCGGCTTCGCATCCGTCATTTGCCACGTGACGCCTCCGTCCGACGTCATGAGCAGCGCACCGCCGGCGCGCAGGTACCCGGTCAGCGAATCCGCAAACGCGACGCTCGCCGCGCGTGCGTCCACGCCTGGTAACAGCGCAACGGGCGTCCATGTCACACCCGCGTCGCTCGTTCTCATGACAGCGGCGGCGCCGGCGCGCTCGACGGCCGCGACCAGGCACCCGGTCGTGCCGTCGGGCGCAAAGCCGATTGCAGCCGGTTCGCACGACTCCTCATGCGGGACGCCATCGACGGCGTAGGCGATGTGGCAGACAGGTCCGTCCTGCCACGTGCGCCCTCCGTCGGTCGTGACGTGCACGTCCCCCCAGCCGCCCACCCCGAAACCGCGCTCGGGCGAGGTGAAGACGACGCGGCTGTGCGGCGCGACCCTGCCGATTCGCGTCCACTGCACGCCGTCGGTCGTGCGCAGCAGTGACCCATCCGATTGCGTCGCCCAGCCGGTCGTGGCGTCGGCGAAGAACAATCGTTCGCAGGAGGGCATTCCCGGCTCCTCGCCCCCCGCCTGGCGAACCCACGTCCTCCCGCCGTCGTGCGTCGCGGCAATGAAGCCGCTGCCCGATGGCGAACGACCCCCGCATATCCAGCCGGTCTCGTCGTCAGCGAACACCACGTCGGAGATGTTGGCGCCGCGGTCGTAGCTCATGGCCTCGAAGATCGCCTTGACCGGCGGATGCCGTATCACCGGCGGTGCGGGATGGAGATGCGGCTTCCTGGTCTGTGCGGACGAGGCCGCGTCGCCGAAGAAAACCGCGATGGCGGTCGCCAGCACGCATCCGAGGCGCCGCCACCGCCATCGTCCGCCGCGCGCCGTCAGACGAGCACCTGCCTCGCATAAGCGATGCACCGCTTCACCTCCTCCACCGTGCTTCGCTCGCCCGCAGGCGGGCAGTCCACGTAGGTGCGGACACGCCACTGCTCCCGATTGAGCAGTTGCAGCACCTCGCGAATCGGCGCGTCTCCGCGGCCCCAGTCGGAGACGCTGCCGTTGCGGCTGCAGTCGGTGAGACGGATGGTGCTGACCTGACGATGATGCTCGCGGAGGAATGTCACAGGGTCGATGCCGGCGGCGGTGAGCTGACCGGTGTCGACCGCCAGCCTGAAGAGCGGCGATAACTCGAGGGCTCCCATCACGTCCGCGGGAGCGGCGGCGTGCGGGCCAACCGGCGTCGGCACCACCAGGTTGATCGCCACCGCCATCTGATGCCTGCCGGCAAGCGGCACCAGCCGGTGGGCGACGTCGAGAGTGACGGTGGACGTCAACGCTTTCGCGCCGAGCGCCCTGGCCATCGCGAAACCTCGATCGATCTCCTCGTCGCTGAAACTCCGGTCGGGGTTGTAGCCGTACGACTCGATGCCGATGCCCGCCTTGCGGAAACGGCTGCCCGTGGCCGAGAAGTGGGCGAGAGGCATCCGCAGCCGCCACTTGCGAAGCTCGCGCCGCATCATCTGCGACATCGACGGGGTCGTCGCCGTTCGGCCCGCGGGTTCATCCGCCGAGCCGGGTTGCAGGGCTCGGCTCGCCCGCGGTGCGGCGTCGTGACGCATCGCTGCCGCGCGCCTCGACGACGCCGCCTGCGGACGTGCCGGCGGAGCGAACGGCTCGACGGACGCGGCGGACAGCTCGCACTGCCGCACGTCACACGCGAGCATCGCGTCGATGAGGGCGTCGACGGCATCACGTCCCTGCGCGGGCACGAGGCCGCGGAAGCTCGACGTCTGCACGCCGAGCTGAAGGCCTGCGGCTTCGACGTCGCTGGACCGGCCGAACAACGGCGCGGCAAGTCCAGCGAGCGTCACGGCCGCCAGCTGACGGCGCGAGTACCTCGCGCCGTCCCGTGGTGATGGTGTGGTGCTCATACGTTCGGGTTCTGCGGTTTGCCGATGGCCATCGGGCGCATCATGTCGTGATCTTCGTGATCGAGGATGTGGCAGTGCCACACGTACTGCCCCGGCATGTCGAAGGCCGCCACCAGTCGCGTGATTTCTCCCGGATACGCGACGACGGTGTCTTTGCCACCCGTTTCCCACGCTTCGGCCGGCCGGGCCGGCCCCGGGGGAAGCGACGGGTTGTCGCGATCGAACGGCGCGCGGTCGAGCACGCGGAACTGCGTCTGATGGATGTGAATCGGATGCGCGTCGGCGGTGAAATTCCGGATTTCCCATACCTCGGTGCCGATGTTCGGGTTCTCCGTAATCGGATCCATCCACGCGAGCGGATTGCCGGTCCCGTCCTTGTTCACGGTGCCGAGCAGGCCGATGGCCGGCCCGAAGGGAACGGCCTTCGGATCGCCACACACCTCCTGGATTGGAATCTGGAAGGATCCGTCGGGGTTGGCCGCCACGTTCACGGTCGCCGAGTCGAGCTCGTTGAGCGACACGCGCCGCAGCTTCGCTCCATTTGGTGCCGCCGCGGGCGACGCGGCCGCGAGGTTCGAGAGCTTCTCGGGCGCTACGCTGGCGTCGACGCTGCGCGAGGGACGCACGCGGAACTGCATGATGGCCCCGGTGGTCAACGGGTCGGCCGACGGATAGTCCACCCCGGGAACGCCGCCGCCGAAGGGCGAATCGGGCCCGATGTTCAGCAGCGTGACCGTCGTGCCCACAGGGACGTTCGTGAAGTCCACGATGACGTCGGCGCGCTCGGCCGGAGCGATCAAGAGCTGCGCGAGCCGCGCCGGCTGCGGCAGGAAGCCGCCGTCGCTGCCGATCTGCCAGAACGGCAGGCGGTCGCGGTCCAGCGTCAGCAGCATCGTGCGCGCGTTGCACCCGTTCAGGAAACGGAAGCGATAGCGGCGCTGCTCGACGTTCAGGAACGGCCAGGTGTTGCCGTTGACCATCATCGTGTTGCCGAAAAAT
>DASQAX010000378.1:0-5237 GCA_035635535.1 Vicinamibacterales bacterium
GAACCGCGCCGGTGGGAAGCCGGTCGTCATCATGGGCGAGACGGCGCAGGGGATACCTCCCGCGATCCGCGTGCTCTACTACCCGACCGATCTCTACGGGAGCGAATTGATCTATCCGCGGGAACAGGCGCAGCTGATCGCCAACGCCACGCGTCAGCCGGTTCCGGCCACCGACAGCGACGCGACCAGGGGAGGGACGGCGACCATCTTCACCGCCGAACCTGAAGCGACCGAGGCTCGCAACAGCGCGACCGTCGAGGAACGCGTACCGGCCGCCAAGGAGGAGGCGCCGCCGAGCACGCAGGAACGGAAATCGACGGTGGCGAGCAACGAACGGCGTCCGACTGCGGCGGCGGGCACACGGTCGCGCGCATCACGGACCGCGTCGAATGCGCCCGTTGGCACCAGCGGGAACGGCGCCGCCGCATCTCCGTCGACGGGAGCGGCAGGACAGACCACCCGGGCAGGGCTGCCGCGAACGGCGAGTTCATTGCCCGTGGTCGGCCTCGTCGGCCTGCTGGCGCTCGCCGGTGGCATCGGCCTCCGACTGGCGCGCCGCCGCGCAGCCGTCCGTCAGTGAACGGTCGAATCGATCTGCAACCCGTTGGCGACATCCTTGACGCCGGCCGCGGCCTTCGTCATGTCGCCGACGCGGTTCTTCTCGTCCACGGTGCGCACGTCACCCTTGATGGTGACCATGCCGTTGACGACGTCGAAGTTGATGTCGCGCTGCTTCAGCGTCGGATCGTTGTCGATCATCTTGTCGAGGTTCTTCCGGATGTCGCCGTCGAGGTCGCCCGCCGTGGTGTCGTTGACGCCCTTGACGGTCAGCTCGTTCAGCACGCGTCCTGAGGTCCCGACCACCGCGTCGGCGACTTCCTGCGCGCGCGAGCGTTCCGCCATCGATCCGACGACGCCCTGCAAGTGGACGATGTGCTCGTCGGTATCGACCTTCACCTCGACGGCCGGCATGTTGGCCTGGTCGAGCGCCTTGCGAACGTCCCCCTTCGTGTCGGGGCCGCGCTGGCAACCGTACGTCGCGCACACAGCTATGGTGACAAGCACCGCGATCTGGCTGAGCCTCATCCTGCCCTCCGCGCCTGAATTCAGCTAGCAAATGACGGCCCGATCGGCCGCCGGATGAGCCGGCGCGAGGGGTACGCCCGCGCGGAAAAGGCCGAGGTCATACCGGATGCACCCTCCCAGTCGTACAGGAGAAATGCCATGAGAAAAATCGGTTCGATGGCGGCGGGGCTTGCCGCCGTGACACTGCTGGCGGTGACGTCGGTCACGCCGGTCTTCGCGCAGGTTGGGGCGGAGCACAAGACCACGTACCTGACGTTCAACAAGCCGGTGCAGGTGCCCGGTATGACGCTCCCCGCGGGCACGTATCAATTCCGCATCGCGAACCCCGCCTCGCAGACGATGTGGCAGGTGTTCAACGCCAGCGGAACGCATCTGTTCGCCTCGTTCTTCTACGTCCCCACGCGAGAGCGCACGATTTCCGAGGTAAACAAGGCGGACGGCAAGCCAATCGTCCGGTTCCACGAGACGGCCCAGGGCGTGGCGCCGGCTGTCCGGGTCCTCTACTACCCGACCGACCTCGCGGGCAACGAGTTCCTGTATCCGAAGGAGCAGGCGGAAAAGATTGCCGCGGTCTCGCATCAGCCGGTGCTCGCCCTCGACAACAGCGCGGCGCGCGGCGGCGTGGCGCGTGTGATCACCGTCGAAGCGCCGGAAGGCGACGCCGCGAGCAAGTAACGCAGATGCCGGGCCCCACGATCACCAGGCGGAGCGAGCCACAGTCGGCGAGCGCCCGTCACCACCGATTGCCACCCCGCGCCATGGCGGGGCGCCGTTCCGGCTCAGCTCAACGGTGATCCGTGTCCTGATATGTGATGAGCCGTACGCTGCGCTGAAGCGTCACGTACGCCGCCGCCCATTCGATCATGACGACGAGGCGGTTGCGGAAACCGATCAGCTCGAAGATGTGGAGGAAGAGCCACGCGAGCCAGGCGAGCAGTCCCGAAAACCTGATCCCCCGGATATCGGCGACGGCCGACCCCCGGCCGATGATCGCCATGCTGCCTCGATCGTCATAGACGAACGCCTGCGACGGCTTCCCCTCGAGCCGCTGCAGGATGGTGCGCGCGGCGTGCACGCCGCCCTGCATCGCGACCTGCGCGACACCCGGCAGCGGATGGCCAGCCGCATCCGTGAATGCCGAGGCATCGCCGATGACGAAGGCTTCAGGGTGGCCCGGCACCGAGAGGTCGCGTTCGACGATGACGCGTCCGGCGCGGTCGCGCGGGACGCCGAGCGTCGCCGTGACGGCAGAGGCCGCCACGCCGGCCGTCCACAGGACCGTGCCGGCGTCGAGGCGCTCGGAACCGAGCATCACGCCGTGCGCGTCGACCCCCGTGACAGTCGTGTTCTCGCGCACCTCGACGCGCAGCCGCTCGAGCGAGCGGCGCGCCGCATCGCGCAGCTTCGGCGCGAACGACGGGAGCACGGTCGGGCCGGCCTCGACGACCACGATGCGTGTCGCGCGCGTGTCGATGTTGCGAAACTCGGCGCGCGTCTGCCGCGCAATCTCGGCGAGCGTCCCCGCGAGCTCGACGCCGGTCGGGCCGCCGCCAACGAGCACGAACGTCAACAGCCGCTGCTGGCGCGCGGGGTCGGTTTCGCGCTCGGCGTGCTCGAAGGCAACCAGGATGCGGCGCCGGATGTCCAGCGCGTCCTCGAGCGTCTTCAGCCCCGGCGCGTGGGCCTCCCACTCGTCGTGGCCGAAATACGTGTGGCTCGTCCCGGTCGCGAGGATCACGTAGTCGTAGTCGACGACCGCTCCGTCGGCAAGGCTGACGCGCCTGGCGGCGAGATCGATCGCGCGCGCCTGTCCGAGCAGCACGCGCGTGTTGCGCGCCTTGCGGAGAATCCAGCGGATTGGCGACGCGATGTCGCCCGGCGACAGCGTGGCGGTGGCGACCTGGTACAGCAGCGGCTGGAAGAGATGGTGGTTGTGGCGGTCGATGATCGTGACGCGCACCGGCGCCTTGCGCAGCGCCTTGGCGGCGCTGAGACCGCCAAACCCGCCGCCGATGATGACGACTTGGAGCATCGGCAATAATGTTAATGGTTGGCGGTGATGGCAAATCAATGAAGACACCCGAATTCACGACGGAGCATGCCGTCGCGACAGTCTGCCCACTCGACTGTCCGGATGGGTGCAGCCTCGAAGCGACCGTGCAGGATGGACGGGTGGTGTCGATCGACGGGTCGCACGTCAACCCGGTGACCGACGGGTACATCTGCGCGAAAGTGCGCCGCTTTCCCGAGCGCGTCTATGGACCCGATCGCCTGACCTATCCGGCGATACGCAAGGGACCAAAAGGGGCGGCCAGCTTCGAGCGCGTGACGTGGGACGAGGCGCTGGCAGCCATCGCGGGGCGGTTGATCGACGCGCGAGACACATGGGGCGGCGAATCGATCCTGCCGTACAGCTACGGCGGGTCCAACGGACTGCTGACGCAGGACACGAGCGACGCGACGCTCTTCCGGCGGCTCGGCGCGTCGCGCCTGGCGCGGACGGTGTGCGCCGCGCCAACGGGCGCCGCCAACCTGTCGATGTACGGCAAGATGCCGTCGGTCACGTACAAGGACTTTCCCGATGCGCGCCTGATCATCGTCTGGGGCGCGAATCCCTCGTCCTCGGGCGTCCATCTCGTTCCGCACATTCGCGAGGCGCAGCGCCGCGGCGCCACGCTCGTCGTCGTCGACCCGCGCACGACGCCACTGGCACGGCAGGCCGACATCCATCTGGCCGTGCGACCCGGCACCGACCTGCCGGTCGCGCTGGCGATCCACCGGTATCTCCTCGAGGAGGGGCACGCGGACCAGGCGTTCCTGCAGGCGCACGCGCGCGGCGCGGAACGGCTGCGCGAACGGGCGCGCGAGTGGACGTTCGAACGCGCCGCCGCCGAAGCCGACGTGCCGGTTGACGTGCTGCGCCGCGTCGCCGACCTGTACGCCACGACCCGCCCGGCGCTCGTTCGCTGCGGCTACGGCCCGGAACGCAACAGGAACGGCGGGAGCGCGTCGCTGGCCATCCTGGCGCTCCCCGCCGTCGGCGGCAAGTTCGGCGAGCGCGGGGGCGGCTACATGATGAGCAACTCCGCGTCGTGGGGCATCACCAACACGTGGATCGGCGCCAGCGAGCCGGCGACCCGCATCATCAACATGAACCGGCTCGGGCGTGCGCTGCTCGAAGCCGATCCGCCCATCGGGATCCTGTTCGTCTACAACAGCAACCCCGCGGTGACGACACCCGACCAGCGGCGCGTGCTGCGCGGTCTCGAGCGCGAGGACCTGTTCACGATCGTCTTCGACCAGGTGATGACCGACACGGCGCGATACGCGGACGTGCTGCTGCCGAACACGACCTTCCTCGAGGGATACGACCTCGTCAAGTCGTACGGTCCGTGGACGATGGGCCTCGGACGGCCGGTGATCGAGCCGATCGGCGAATCGCGCTGCAACGCGGACGTGTTCGGCGCCCTGCTCGAGCTGACCGGACTGGGCGAGGAGAACGACCCGCACGGCGAGCTCGAGGAAATGCTCGACGTGCTGTCACGGCTGCCGGGCACGACAGGCGACGAGGTGCGGGACTGCGGCGCGGCAATCGCGCCGTTCGACGGCCGGCCCATCCAGTTCCGCGACGTGTTCCCGCGGACCGCGGATCGGAAGATCGACCTCTACCCGGACGTGCTGGCGAACGAGTCGGCCGCGGGACTGTACGTGTATCAGCCGGACCCGGGAACGCAGGAGTATCCGCTCGCGCTCATTTCACCGGCCAGCGACAGGACGATCAGCTCGACGCTTGCCGAAATTCCGCGGCCGGAGGTTCGCCTCCTCATGCACCCGGACGACGCGGCGGCGCGCGGGATCAAGGACGGCGACGGGGTGCGGGTGTTCAACGCGCTCGGCGACGTGCGCTGCAACGCGGGCATCGGAACCTGGATCCGCCGCGGCACCGTCTCGCTGCCGAAGGGGCTCTGGAGGAAGCACACGGCCAACGGCTACACGGGCACCTCGCTGGTGCCCGACACGCTGACCGATGTGGCCGGAGGGGCGTGCTTCAACGACGCGCGGGTGCAGGTGGCACCGGTCAGTCGGCAGTCGGCAGTCGGCAGCAGGCAGTCGGCAGTAAAGACTGCTGGCTTTTCCGGCGCAATTTGCAG
>DASQAX010000379.1:0-13096 GCA_035635535.1 Vicinamibacterales bacterium
CCGCTCGAATTGTGGCGAGTTTACCACAGGCCAATCTGTGAAAATCTGCAAACTTGAGTCGCCCCGTATGCGAGTCGGAGTCGCATACGGCCCGTAATCCGAGTCGGAGTCGAGTACGCCGCGTAGCTGACTCCGACTCGCCTGGGCGGCGTCCCTATGCGGCGCCGAGGAGCGGCTGCAGGAATTTGCCGGTTACCGACTTCGGGTTGGCCGCGACCTCTTCGGGCGTGCCGCTCGCGATGACGCGGCCCCCGGCGTCGCCCCCTTCCGGTCCCAGGTCGATCAGGTGATCCGCGCAGCGAATGACGTCGAGGTTGTGCTCGATGACGACCACCGTGTTGCCCTGATCGACGAGCTTGTTCAGCACGTCGAGCAGCTTGCGCGTGTCCTCGAAGTGCAGTCCCGTCGTCGGCTCGTCCAGGATGTACAGGGTGCGACCCGTGCTGCGCCGCGAGAGCTCGCGTGACAGCTTGACGCGCTGCGCCTCCCCGCCGCTGAGTGTGGTCGCCGACTGCCCGAGTTCGATATAGCCGAGACCGACGTCCTGCAGCGTCCGCAGCTTGTTGGCAATCGGCGGGAAATTCTCGAGCAGCGGCTGCGCCTGATCGACGGTGAGGTCGAGCACCTCCGCAATGGACTTGCCGCGGTACTGGATGTCGAGCGTCTCCCGGTTGTAGCGGCGCCCCTTGCACTGCTCGCACGTCACGTAGACGTCGGGCAGGAAGTGCATCTCGATGGCGATGACGCCGTCGCCCTGGCAGGCCTCGCAGCGGCCCCCCTTCACGTTGAAGGAGAAGCGTCCCGGCTTGAAGCCGCGCGCCTTCGCCTCGGGCATCATCGCGAACAGCTCGCGGATGAACGTGAACATGCCCGTATAGGTCGCCGGGTTGCTGCGCGGCGTGCGGCCGATCGGCGATTGATCGATCTCGATCACCTTGTCGATCAGCTCGATCCCGTCGATGCGGTCGTGCGGACCCGGGTCGGTCGTCGCCTTGTACAGCGTGTGCGCGAGCGATCGATACAGGATGTCGTTGACGAGCGTCGACTTCCCCGAACCGCTGACGCCCGTCACGGCCGTCAGCGTGCCGAGCGGGATGGTCACGTCGACGTTCTTCAGATTGTTCGCGCGCGCGCCGCGAATGACGATCTCGCCCTTGAGCCACGGCCGGCGCGCCTTCGGCGTCGGGATCGACCGCTCGCCACGCAGGTAGGCGCCGGTCAGCGAGCCGTGGCCATTCTTCAGCAGATCCTCCGGCAACCCCTGGAAGATCACCTCGCCACCGTGCTCGCCGGCGCCCGGGCCGAGGTCGACGACCCAGTCCGCCGTGCGGATGGTCTCCTCGTCGTGCTCGACCACGACGACGGTGTTGCCGAGATCGCGCAGCCGCGCGAGCGTCGAGAGCAGCTTCCGGTTGTCGCGCTGGTGCAGCCCGATCGACGGCTCGTCGAGCACGTAGAGCACCCCCGTCAGGTTCGCGCCAATCTGCGTCGCGAGGCGGATGCGCTGCCCTTCGCCGCCCGACAGCGTCGCCGCGCTGCGGTTCAACGTCAGGTAGCCGACGCCGACGTCGTGCAGGAACGTGATCCGCTCGCGGATCTCACGCAGCACGCGGGTCGCGATGAGCGCCTCGCGCTGGGACAGCTCGAACTGCTCGAAGACCTGCAGCGCTTCGCTGATCGGCAGGTTCACGTACTCGGCGATGCCGCGCCCCTTCACGCGCACCGCAAGGCTCTCCGGCTTGAGGCGCTCCCCCTTGCACGCCGGGCACTGGCGCAGCGTGCGGAACGGCTCGAGATCCTCCTGCACGGCCCACGAGCCTTCGTCGTAGCGGCGGCGCAGGTTCGGGATCACGCCTTCGAACCCGCGGCCGAACGGATCCGTCTCGTCGCTGCCTCGCCGCCGGCTCCTCGGCAGCTCGAACTCCTGCTCGCCCTCGTCGTCTTCGTCGTTGGCGTCATCGACGCGGCGCAGCGGCCTGGCCAGCTTCACGCCGCCCTTCACGCCACCCGCCGGCGGACCGAACAGCACCAGGTCGCGATGCTTCTTCGGCAGCTTCGAGAACGGCGCGTCGGGATCGATGCCGAAGGTCTGGGCGAGCTTCGTGATCGCCTCCTTCACGAGCTTGCGGTCGCCGCGCGCCCACGGCGCAATCGCGCCGCCGAGCAGCGATTTGGAGTCGTCCGACACCACCAGCCGCGGATCGAAGTCGTAGGTCGCGCCGAGCCCCTGGCAGTCGGGGCACGCGCCGTGCGGAGAGTTGAACGAGAACGCGCGCGGTGTCATCTCGGGCATCGAGATCCCGCAGGCGACGCATGCCAGGCGCCGCGAGAAGAGCTGATCCCCGCCTTCGTAGGTGTTGATGACCACGATGTCGTCGGCGAGCACGAGCGCGGTCTCGAGCGATTCCGACAGCCGGCGCTCGATGCCCGACTTGACGATCAGCCGATCGACGACGATGTCGATGTTGTGGTTGCGGCGGCGATCCAGCTTGATGTCCTCGTCGAGCGACCGGAACTGGCCGTCGATGCGCGCCTTCGTGAAGCCGCGCTGCCGCAGCGCCTGCAGCTCCTTCTTGAACTCCCCCTTGCGGCCGCGCACGACCGGCGCGAGCACGTTGATGCGCGCGTCGTTCGGGTAGACCATCACGAGGTCGAGAATCCGCTCGAGCGACTGCGACGCGATCTCGCGGCCGCAGTTGTAGCAGTGCGGCGTGCCGATGTTGGCGAACAGCAGCCGGAGGTAGTCGTAGATCTCGGTGACGGTGCCGACGGTCGATCGCGGGTTGGAGCCGGTGGTCTTCTGCTCGATGGAAATCGCGGGCGAGAGGCCCTCGATCAGGTCGACGTCGGGCTTCTCCATCTGCTCGAGGAACTGGCGGGCGTACGCCGAGAGCGACTCGACGTACCGCCGCTGCCCTTCGGCGTAGATGGTGTCGAACGCCAGCGACGACTTGCCCGAGCCGGACAGGCCCGTGATGACCACCAGCTGGTCTCGCGGCAGATCGACGTCGATATTCTTGAGGTTGTGAACGCGGGCGCCCCGCACCGCGATCCAGTCGTGCCCCATAGCCCTATGTCTGGAATTTCCCCGAGTTCTGAAATGATCATTGTACCTGATAGGCGGACCTGAAGGTCCGCCTCTACGTTCCAGGCGGCCTGAGAGATCCGCCTCTACGTTCCAGGCGGCCTGAGAGCGAGGGCGTAGAGGCGGACCTTCAGGTCCGCCTGTGCAGGCGGGAATTCCGGTAGCCGTAGGTCGCGTACAGCACAGCTCCGATGATCAGCCAGACGACGAAACGTTCCCACGCCTGGCGCGGGAGGCCAATCATGACGAACAGGCAGGCGACGGCGCCGAGCGGCGCAATCACCCAGGGGAACGGCACCTTGAACGGCCGGGGCCGGTCGGGCTCCTTGACGCGCAGCACGAGCACCCCGAGGCAGACCAGCACGAACGCGAACAGCGTGCCGATATTCGTCAGGTCGTAAGTCTCCGCCGCGTCGCCTATCATCGCGGCGAGCGCGACGGCGATGCCGGTGATGATCGTCGTCGTGTAAGGGACGCGCGTCCGCTCGTTCACGCGCGCCGCCCATTTCGGCAGCAGGCCGTCGCGCGCCATCGCGAAAAAGATTCGCGGCTGACCGTACTGGAATACGAGCAGCACGGCCGACATCGAAATCGCGGCGCCGAGCGCGACAACCCAGCCCGCGCCCGCATAGCCGGTCAGCTGCAGCGCGCGGGCGAGCGGATCGGCGACCGCCAGCTGCTGATACGGCACCATGCCCGTCAGCACGGCGCCGACGATCACGTAGATGACGGTGCAGATGGCGAGGCCCCCCAGGATACCGAGCGGCAGGTTGCGCTGCGGATCGCGCGTCTCCTCTGCCGCCGTCGAGATGGCGTCGAAGCCGATGTAGGCGAAGAAGACGATCGCGGCGCCCTGGTGGATGCCCGTGAAGCCGTTCGGCGCGAACGGCCGATAGTTCTCCGGATGAATGTTGCGCAGGCCGACGGCGATGAACAGCCCGAGCGCGAGCAGCTTGATCACCACCATGACGTTGTTCGCGGTGGAGCTCTCGCGCGCGCCGCGCAGCAGCAGCCACGTGATCAGCATCACGATGCCGAATGCCGGCACGTTGACCAGGATGGGCACGCCGGCGATGCGCGGGGCGGTGTCGAGCAGGCCGTGGATGGTGGCGTCCGAGCTCAGCAGCGCGGTGCGATAGCCCGTCGTCAGGAACTGCGGCAGCTGGACGCCCGCGCCGCGCATCAGCGTCGTGAAATAGTCGCCCCACGAGATGGCGACCGCGACGTTGCCGACCGCGTACTCGAGGATCAGGTCCCAGCCGATGATCCACGCGACCAGCTCGCCGAGCGTCGCGTAGGAGTAGGCATAGGCGCTTCCCGCCTGCGGGATCATCGCGGCCAGCTCCGCGTAGCAGAGCGCGGCGAGCGCGCACGCCGCGCCGAGCAGCAGGAACGAGAACACGAGCGCGGGACCGGCGCCGTAGCGAACGACCTCGCCGCCCGGGCCCGTCTGGCCCGCGGCCGCGGTGCCGATGGCGCCGAAGATGCCGGCGCCGATCACGGCGCCGATGGCGAGCATGATCAAGTCGCCCGCGCCGAGGACGCGTTTCAGCGACTGCGCGCCGTCCGGGCCCGGTTGCAGGTCGGCAATCGGCTTGCGCGCGAACAGTTGTGACATGAGGCGGCGGCTAGTCTACGTCGAAGCGGTAGGCGGTTTCGTTCGAGGCGACCACCAGCTCGCCGTTGGGACCGAACGCGACGCCGACGAGCGTCGCGCCGGCGACGACCGGTGTGAACGAGCCGTCGGCCTCGAGCCGATGGAGGCCGCTCGAACCCGCGAGCGCGTCGATCACATACAGCCGGTGGTCGGGTCCGAAGGCCAACCCCTGCGGCCGTCCGAGCGACGAGGCGATCGTCGTGACCGTCCCTCGTCGATCGATCTTGTAGATGGGATCGTAGGTGCCGAGCGTCGGCGCGGTGACGTGGAGCTCGCCCTCCGGGCTCATGGCGAGATGAAACGCGGCGACGCTCGCGGGAAGGGTGGCGAACGCCGTGGCGCGGCCGTCCCGCACGCGGAAGACCGTGCCCGACCGGTCGCCGACCAGCATCCAGCCTTCCTCGTCGAACGCGATGCCGCACGCGACGCCGAGATCCGTTGCGACCTGTTCCGGCGTGCCATCGGGCGCCACGCGGTAGACGGCGCCCTCGAACCGGCTCGAGACGTAGAGCTTCGCATCGGGTCCGATGGCCATCGACGTCGCGTTGACGATGCCCGAGGCGAACGGCTCGCGCGTCCCCTCCGGCGTGACGCGGAAGATGGAGACGGGCGACTCCTGCCCGCGCGATCCGCTATAGGTCACGAAGAGGTTGCCCGCCCGATCGAAGATCGGATTGTCCACCTGGTGAAGGCCGGTGGCCCATACCGACCCGATCGTGATCTGGCCGATCGTCCGGTCGCCGAGGAGGACCGGGACGCGGCCGCCTTCCATCTCGTCGGGAATCGTGATGACGAGCCGGCGGCTCGACGCGAACGCGATGCGCGCGGGGGTATCGCGCAGCATGACTTCAGCCGTGTCGCCAACGGAAAAATCGGAACCGGTGATGGTGACGCGGCCGCGCCCTACCGCGCGTTCGGGCAACACGGCGTTCACTGTCGCGGGCACTCCGTGAGTATTGACGAATTCACGAAATTACGAAATTGCGAATTGCGCAACGCAGATTCGCCAAGTCGTC
This sequence comes from Vicinamibacterales bacterium, assembly GCA_035635535.1. GTDB lineage: Bacteria > Acidobacteriota > Vicinamibacteria > Vicinamibacterales > UBA2999 > Gp6-AA40. The sequence goes on from DASQAX010000379.1 coordinate 5,759, forward strand.
GATTCGTACATTCGTCAACTGGTCGATTAGGAGTCGTCCAGCTCCATGTTCCAGTACAGGTAATCGCGCCAGCTTTCGGGGGCGTTGCGGAGCCCGACCGTGATGCGGATCGCCGGCGCGGAATCGGGCCGCCGCGGGTGCCGCTGCAGGCGCATACCCGCCTCAGCCGGCGTCCGCCCGCCCTTCTTCCGGTTGCACGTCACGCAGCAGCTGACGATGTTCTCCCAGTCCTTGCGGCCCCCGTGCGCCACCGGCACGACGTGGTCGAACGTCAGCTCGGAGGTCGGGTACGACTCGTTGCAGTACTGGCAGGTGTGGTTGTCACGCGCGTAGATGTTCGCGCGCGAGAAAGGCACGTAATCGAACCGGCGTTTTATCCTGACGAAGCGGAGGAGGCGGATGACGGAGGGCAGCTTGAAACTGACCGAAACCGTCCTTATCTCGCGCTCGTGATGCGCGATCACCTCCACTTTTCCCTGGCACCAGAGCGTAATCGCCTTCTGCCAGTGAACGACCTTGAGAGGTTCGTACGACGCGTTCAGAAGGAGCGCCTGCTCCATAGTCGTGACCATGATGCCGGACGCCAGACGAGGTGTCAAGAATCGCCCGTGCCCAAAAACCAAGTAACGAAAGGGGTTAGGCGGTTACAATACAAGTGGTTGAAGGGCCCTCTCGACCTCGCTCGGGGCCGGCTGCGAGCCGGGGTTCTCGTGCTGATCGCCCTCTCCGCGGCCGCCTGTGCTACGACTGGCGGCCCCCCTCGGCCGCACCCCTTCCCCGGCGCTCCACCTCCACCGTCGGCCGCACCTTCCGCTCCCGTCGGACCGCCTGTCGTCGTACCGCCGTCGCCGGCCGAGCCAACCGCAATCGTCTCCACGGCGATGACGCTCAGGGGGATTCCGTACCGGAACGGCGGCAGCGACCCGTCGGGCTTCGACTGCAGCGGGTTCGTCCAGTGGGTGTTCGCGCAGAACGGCGTCCGCCTGCCGCGCGACGTGCGCGAGCAGTACGACGCGGGCCGCAGGATCGATCTTCGTGACGTGATGCCCGGGGATCTGCTGTTCTTCGAGACCGTGAGCCGCGGCGCGTCGCACGTCGGCGTCGCCATCGGCGGCGATCAGTTCGTCCACGCGCCGAGCTCGCAGGGCGTCGTGCGTGTGGAGCGATTCACCGCGAATTACTGGTCGATGCGATTCGTCGGCGCCCGTCGCGTAGCGGCCACGGAGAACACGAAGTTTTGAGGTGTTCTTCTTGTCCTCACGCCGCGCAGGACTTACCCTTCCGCACGAGCGCGCGCGACGTCGTCGGCATGAACTGCCGCACGATGATGTCGTCCTCGGTGAAGCGCGTCGCCACGCGGGGCGTCTTCACCGGGTCCACGCGGCACCCTTCCATCTCCGTCGGCGGCGCGGGCTGCGGGTTGACGACTTCCGTGAAGCGCTGCGGATACGACGGGAAGGATCGGAACGTCGTGCCGACGATCCCGCCGAACTTCTCGGTCAGCTCCGCGAAGGAATACTCCAGGAACTCGTAGGTCGCCGGGTCCGGCTTCGAGTCGAGATACTGCCGGACCATGTCCACGACGTCCTCGAAGAACCGGTCGCCGTGGCAATTGGCCGCGTAGGTGCCGTCGGCGCGTTCCATCCGGCGGATGCCCGGCCGCTCGGGATCGACGTGATAGAGCTCGTGGATGATCGTATCGAGCTTCGCGATCCAGTTCGGGCCGTCCACGTAGTGCACCCGCTTGCGCGACCGTGACAGCTGCTGGTCGCAGAAGCGCGGCAGCGCGAACGAAACCATGTAGTCGATCGACTGCGTCGAGATCGTCACCTGCGGCGACCTGGTGACGAACCACTCCGAGCGGCGCGTGAGCTTTCCGGTCTTCCGGTCGCGCCAGAAGTAATAGCCGGGCTCGCTCGGCGGCAGGCTGATGCAGTGGCACGTGGCGTACGCGCCTTCCGCGTGCGTCCGGCCGCCACGCGCGAAGACCAGCACCTTGCTCATGTCGATGAACGAGAGGGTGGGAACCCTCGACACGACATCTTCCATGAGCAGCGAAATGCGCTCGGTGTAGTTGATCAAATCCGTTTCAACTGTTTGAGTTACGGAGAACGAGCCGCGCATAATGTACGGGACTCGCTACGAAAAGCGCAAGCGGATGCGTAACGAGGACGAATCCGCCGTTGCCTTCGTACGCTGATCTCGGCACCGGGGGCGCCGGACTGCACTCGGCTATTTCCGGCTATTGCTGGGGTGGCGGCGTTGGGTCAGCAGGCTCAACAGGTTGCGACTGCGGCGCGGGTAACGCCGGTTCGGGCTCCGCGGCGGGTTCGGCGGCATCGGTCGGCGGCGGCGCCGCCGCCTCGCCCGTGGTCCCATCGCTCGGCTGCGGCTCGTTGTTGACGACCGGGACGGCCGTCGGCGGCACGTAGCCGCCCATGCGCGACAGGATGATGCGCTGGCGGCGCAGCAGCCGCGCGTTGGGATGCGCGGGGCTGTACACGCGCGGGTTGATGATCGCGCCGGCGAGCAGCGCCCCCTGCTCCGCGCTCAGCGACGCGGCAGACGAGCCGAAGTAGCTGCGCGCGGCGGCCTCGGCGCCCCAGATGCCGTCGCCCCACTCGATCACGTTCAGGTAGATCTCGAAGATGCGCGCCTTCGACAGCTCGGCTTCGAGGCGGCGCGCGATGATCAGCTCGCGCAGCTTGCGGATGGGGTCGCGCGACGGCGACAGGTACAGGTTCTTCGCCAGCTGCTGCGTGATGGTGCTCCCGCCGCGAATCGCCTGCCCTTTCTCGATGTCGTTCCTGATCGAAATCTTCAATTGCTCCATGTCGACCCCCTCGTGCTGCCAGAAGGCATCGTCCTCGGCGACGAGCACGGCGCGCTTCAGGTTCTGCGAGATGCGCGCGTAGGGGACCCACACCTGGTAATGACGGAGCGGCTTGCCCTGCTGCGCGGCGTCGCGCTCGCGCAGCTCCCTGAAGGCGGTCGTCTTCGGATTGGTGGCCGCCAGGACGCGGACGTCGGGCAGCGTCAGGTAGACGTACGCGAAGAAGGCGAACACGAGCGCGGCGAGGGCGCCCAGACCGCGAAGGACGGCACGGCCGGCTTTCACGGCTATCCCGCCACCACGATCTTGATCCGCCTGCCGACCACGGGCTGCGAATTCGGCTCCGCGCCGTTCATGATGGCCAGCGTCGGCGGCTTGATCACGCCGCCGGAACGCTCCGCGATCGATTGCCACGAGTCGCCCGGGCGGACGACGTAGATGTCGACGCGATTGGGACGGACGGCCTCGGCTTCGGCAGCCGAGATCGCCCTGAACGAGCGAACGCTCGAGAGGATGGCCGAATCGATCGGCTCGAACACGTTGGGCGCGCTGAAGCCGGCGACGAGATAGACGTTGCCGTTGTGGACGATGTGCGCCGCCCGCATCGTCACGTTGCCGAGGCCCTCGAGCGAGCCCTGATACAGCCCGATGAATGCGTCGAGCCCGTTGATCTGCTGGCGGCTGCCGCTGGCGATGCGGAAGCCGGCGTTCTGCATCGAGGTGCGCGCGATGTTCTCGATGCCGTTGCCGCGCGGCATCTCCAGCTGCTCGAGCAGCATGTAGACGTCGGCGCCCGGCGCTTTCGCGACGACCTGCTGCGGACTGTTCTCGATGTCCCAGCCGTTCGGGAAGTCGATGCGGAAGCGGAGCGGCGGATGGACGAACGCGGTGCCGCGGACGATCCCCTGGTCAGGGTTGTCGCCGTAGATGATCCCGTCTACCGCGCGCAGCAGCGCATCCTGGTTGCGCTCGAGGTCGGTGCGGCCGGCCGACAGCTGCTGGACGGCCGCCTGGATGTCTTTCACACGCGCGAGCGGGTCCGGGTGAGTCTCGAGCCAGTTCGGCACGCCCTTGCTTTGCCCCGACGCCTCGTCCAGCCTGCCGAGTGTGGTGAGCATCTCGGGCACCGCGGCCGGATCCCAGTTGCCGCGCGCCGCGTAGCGCGCGCCCAGCTGGTCGGCCTGCAGCTCGTCGCCGCGTCCGTACTTGAGGAACAGCACACCGAGGCCCTGCTCCGCCAGGCCGCCGAACTGCTGCGCGCCCGGAACGAAGATGCTGAGCGCAACCAGGCCGACGGTACCGCCGACCGCTCGCGTGTACTGCTGCGCCGCGTGCCGCGCGGTGACGTGGCCGGTCTCGTGCCCGAGCACTCCGGCGAGCTGCGCTTCGTCGTTGAGAAATGGAAGGATGCCGCGCGTGATGTAGATGGGCCCGCCCGGCAGCGCGAACGCGTTGATGGCCGGCGTATCCGCGACGGTGTAGTGCCAGGGAAGGTTCGGACGCTCGGAGAGCTTCGCGAGCTTCATGCCGACGCCGTTGACGTAGTCCTGGAGATTCGCGTCGCTGTAGACGCCCATCTCCTTCTTCACCTGCGCGTCGGCTTCCTGCCCCGCCGAAATCTCCTGCGCCTCGCTCATCAGGTTGATCTGGCGGCGGCCGGTCGCAGGGTTCGTCGCACACGCGGCGAGACAGACGGTGAGGACGAGGAAACGAACTTTCATGATCGTAGAGGCGGACCTTCAGGTCCGCCTAGACGCGAACCGGCAAGACTCCCAGCGCATCCAACTGTCCGCGGATCGTCTCCACGATCGGCTTCGACGCCGGCCGCAGCGGCGGACGCGGCAGGCCGCCGTTGTATCCAAGCAGATCCAATGCCGCCTTGAGCCCTGTGATCCCGAAGCCGCCGCCGATGGACCGCGCGAGCGGCGTCAGCTTGCGCTGCAGCGCGCGCGCCTCGGCAATCCGGTTCTCCTTGACGAGCTTGACCATCTCCACGCACTCATCCGGCAGCAGCGCCGCCAGCGCCAGGACCGCGCCGTCGCAGCCCGCGCAGAGCGACTGGAACAGCGTCGTCGCCGAGCCGGCCAGCACGGTGAAGTCGTCCGGCGTCCGGTTCACGCATTCGGTGATGTAGAGCAGGTCGTTCCCCGACTCCTTCATGCCGACGATGTTCGGGTGGGCCGAGAGCTGCTCGACCGCATCGGCGCCGAGCGTCACGCCGGTGTACATCGTCACGTTGTAGAGCAGGACCGGGATGCGCGACGCGTCGGCCACCTCCGCGTAGTGGCGCATGAAAATCTCGCTGGTCATCTGCGACTTGAAGAACGACGGCGTCCGCACGAGCGCGGCATCGGCGCCGAGGTCCGCGGCGCTCCGCGTCGCGGCGATGGTGGCCTTCGTCGATTCGCGCCCGGTGCCGACGATGAGCGGCCGATCCTTCGGCACGCCGGCACGGACGATCTCGATGACGCGGTCGGCTTCCTCTTCTTCGAGCTGGGGCGCCTCGCCGTTGGAGCCGAGCACGACGAGACCGGTGAGCGGCGTCGTCATCCAGCGCCTGACGTTGCTGGCGAGCGCTTTCTCGTCCAGCCTGTCTTCGCTGGTGAAGGGGGTGGCGATGGGGGTGAAGACGCCGGCGAATCTCTTGGAGCTCATGGCTCCAATTGTACAGGGCTGCGCCCGCTTCCTTGAACGAACAGGTTCACCGCGAGCACGACGAGGAAGATGGCGGCGGCGGGCGCGAGCATCCACGGCGCGTCGGCGACGAGCGCGACGTTGGATGCGTCGTGCAGCATCGTGCCCCACGTCGGCACGGTGTCGGGAAAGCCGAGACCGACGTACGAGAGCGTCGCTTCCGCGAGGATGAACGACGGCAGCAGCAGCGTCGCCTGCGTCGAGAGGTATCCGCGCGTCGCCGGCAGCAGGTGCACCCCCAGCAGGCGAAGCGGCCCCGCGCCAAGCGCGCGGCCGGCGGTCACGTATTCACGCTCGCGCTCCGACGCGACGATGCCGCGCACGCCGCGCGCCACGATGGGCCAGCCGACCAGCGCAAAGATGCCGACCAGCAGCGCGAACACGCGCCCCGGCGGCAGCACGAGCGGCATCACCGCGCGCAAGGCGAGCACCACGTAAATGGCGGGTAGGACCAGCACGAAGTCCGAGAAGCGCGACAGCGCCTCGTCGATGGTGCCGCCGGCGAAGCCGGCCACGCCGCCGATGGCGGCACCGAACAGTATCGCGGCGAGCGTGGCCAGGACGGCGAGACCGAGCGAGGCGCGCGAGCCGTAGAGCAGCCGCGAGAAGATGTCGCGGCCGTACGAATCCGCGCCAAGCAGCAGCAGCGGCGCCTGGTCGTCGGCGCTCGAGAGCAGACGGCCGTCGAACCACGCGAGCGGGACCGGGCGGTCGCGCATCTCCTCGAAGCGGCGTTCCAGGCGGCTCACGATGCGCAGCGGGTAGAAATACCCGCCGCCGGCTCCACCGAAGTGCATGCGCGTCGGCGGCGCGAAGAAGTAGCCGTCGAACTGACGATCGGGTGCATTCGGCGCGAGCCACGGCGCGGCGGCGGCGACGAGGACGATCGCCATCAGCAACGCGCGGCCGGCCGCCTTCACGCGGTCTGCCCCTCGCGCACGCGCGGGTCGGCGGCAAACAGCAGCAGGTCGGACACCAGGCTGCCGAAGGCGAGGAACACGCCGCCCATCGCGGCGCAGCCGGCCACGAGATAGATGTCCCGCGCGCGCAGCGCCTCGTACATCAACCGGCCGAGCCCCGGCCATGCGGTGACGTACTCCACGACGAACGACCCCGAGAGCAGCGCGCCGATCGCCAGTCCGTAAATCGCGCACATCGACCGCAGCGACGCGCGCCACGCGTGATCGATCAGCAGCCGCCGCCACGTGACGCCGCGCGCCAGCGCCGCGACGACGAACGGCTGGTGAATGGTCTCGGTCATCGCCTGCGCCTGCAGCCGCTCGAAGGTGGCCCCAAGCGGCAGCGCCAGCGCCAGCGCCGGCAGCGGCAGGTGCCGCGCGACGTCGAGCATCCACGCCGACCACCCCGCATCGACCGCCTCGACGGACGTCATGCCCCCCGTCGGCAGCCATCCCGTGCGCGAGGCGATGAAGAGCAGCAGCAGCGACGTGAGCAGCGGCGGTATCGAGAGGCAGACAAGTGAAACCGTGCGGATGGCGCCGGCCAGCGCGCCGCGGCGGCTGCCGGTGACGATGCCGAGCGGAATGCCCGCGAGCGTCGCAATCGCCAGAGCGGCCACCGCGAGCACCGCGGTGTTCCCCGCGGCGCGGCGGATCAACCCGCCGACGGGACGGTTGTAGAGAAACGAGTCGCCGAAGTCGAAGCGGGCGGCCCGAAGCGCCCATCCACCGAGCTGCGCGGCGGGGCTGCGATTGAGGTCGAACCTCGCGCGCGTGCGCGCGACCTCCTCCGGCCTGGCGCGCAGGCCGAGCTCCGTCGTCATGTCGCCGGGCGCCAGCCGTGTGAGCATG
>DASQAX010000380.1:0-7346 GCA_035635535.1 Vicinamibacterales bacterium
TGCGCGCGCGGCACCGCCATGAAGAAGGCGAACAGCCAGATCGCCGAAGCGAGCGGGAGGATGCGGGTCATCGGCACGTCACGCGTCAATGCCAGTACTGGAACAGGCCGCCGTCGAACCAGTCCCAGAGGAAGTAGGTGAGGAACTGCGGATGACGCCCCTCGCGCTGCGTTGCGGGGACGCTGACGCCGACGCTGAGGAGAATGTGCTGCAGCTTGCTCAGCGACACCTGCATCTGCGGCACGACATCGACGACGGAGGAGCCGCCCTTTTCCTTCGACCAGATCACCTCGGTCATCGGCGTCCACGCGCGGCCGAAGCCGTGATCCTGGGCGTAGGTGTAGCCCCACGCCTGCCTCAGGTAGGTCGAGTTCTCCACGTTCGTGCGGTTGCTCGACGCCATGTAGCCGCCGTGGAGCTGCACGAATCCGTTGGCGCCGAGTCCTTTCGCGAACATCGCGAACGGCTCCCACACCGTCACCCCGCTGCCGAGGCCGCGCTCCTCTTTGCCCGTCGGAAGCGTGACCGCGCCGCCGGCCGCGAAGATCGCCGCGTGATCGAGACTGGCCCAGAAGCTCCGGCGCAGCGCGAACTCGACGTCGCCGAGCCCTTTCACCCAGCCGCCGGACGGCGAGGTCTGCTGGAAGTCGAGCGGGATCGTGATTTCGTACTGGCTGCGCTGCCTGATGCGGTGCTCGTAGACGAGCTGGTTGCCGACCGCCCGGGCGCCCTTCGTCGTGATGGCCGTCGTCCAGACGGTCTCGCTCTCAGGGAACGCTTTCTCTGTGAAGAACGCGCGCGGGAAATTCAGGTCGCCGCGCGGCCACGTCGGATCGCCGCAGAGCGTCCAGAGGTACTTGATGACCGACTCGATCTGGTCGTCGGACAACGCGTCAGCGAATGCCGGCATGTGGTGATCCAGACCGCGGATGGGACCGCCGCGATGGACGACTGAATTCCAGTCGCCGAACGGCTCGACGGTGTTGGTCGGGCAGTCGGTGAAGTCCGGCAGCGGCGCGGCGAAGCCGATCACGCTCTGCGGCGAGCCCTTGCCATCGGGCCCGTGGCAGGTCGCGCAGTTGTTCTTGAAGATGTACTCGCCGTCGGCATCGGGCGGAAGGGCGTTGGCCAGCGATGTCGGCGGCGTCGTCGCGTCCTGCGCCGCGTGGAGCGTGATGGCTCCCGCGACGCCGGCGTAGACGATCGCCGCCGCGGCGATCGAGGCGAGGCCCTTCGGCGCCATTTACTTGTTGACCGGAACGAACACGTACTGCTCGAGCCGCGCCAGTTCCGTGTTGTCGACGTACTTGCCGATTTCACGGTGGAACTGCGCAAGCGCCGTGTACGGGCGGTACTCCTTGAACTCCCGGAGCATCCGGTTGCCGACGCCGGGAATCAGCAGGATTTCCTCGTCGGTCGCGGTGTTCAGGTTGATCGGCACGAACAGCTTCCCGTACAGCTCCGTCCGCTGTTCCTTCGACAGCGAGCCGAGCGCGGTGTCGAGATCCTTGATGGTCTTGAACGGCCGCTTCGCGAGGACGGCCTTCGCGAGCGTCGCGTTCATGTGCGGCAGCTTCGCGAGATTGGCTTCGGTGACGAGGTTGGCATCGACGATCGTGACGGCCTTGCCGGCCTGCGCGTGCGCCGCGCGCGCGGCGCCGGCCACCGCCAATGCCAGGACGAGAGCTCCAACCATCTGTTTCATACCTTTGTCTCCTGGCGGTTGCGCCCGCCGTCTGCCGAAGGATGCCGGTAGGCGTGCGCGAGCCCCACGAGGCCGAGCAGCACCATCGACCCGGGAGCGAGCACCGGCGTTGCCCCCGCAACTGTCTTACGAACGAACGTCCATCCGCGTTCACTCGGGTTGAGCTCGCGCTCGAACTCGACATTGCCGTCGTAGTGCAGGCCGACGCCGAGGACGCCGAGCGCGATGAAGGCCGCCATCAGCGCCTGCAGCGTCCGCACGCTCGCCACTCCGGGGGAGGAGGCGTGCCAGATGAGGACGGGCACGGAGGCGGCGAGACAGACGAGCGGAATCCATTGCGCCGGCATGTCGATGTGCCGGAGCAGGATCAGCTCGCTCGAGGTGCCGATCACGCCGGCCGCAAGCGCGGCCAGCAGCAGTGTTCTAATCGCAGCGAGAGTGTCCGACTCCGGCGAGGAACCATCAACCATGGAAGCGCGGGTGCCGGCGCTCACAGTAGCGCAAAGGGGTGTGCCGCTGAAAGCTTGCGAGCGAGTCTCAGAATCAGTATCCGATCGAACGGCGCGGACCCTTCCTCAGCAGCGCGGACCCTGTGGGTCCGCGATCATCGAAGAAGCCGCCCCGCGACGGACGGATCGCCGTCGTTGGCCGGCGGCGTGACGCCGAGGATCTTCGCGAGCACGTTGTAGAGGCTGACGTTCTCGAACGGATCGACGGTGACCCCGCGCTTGAACGCCGGGCCCGCGGCGACGAAGATCGCGCGCATCGACATCAGTTGCGGGTCGTAGCCGTGCGTGCCCCGCAGGCCTCCGACCGTGCGCGCGGCGATGTTCGCGACCGACACGCGCCGCAGCACCTGCCATCCTTCGTCGGCGACGCCGAGAATCGGCGGCGCGCGCGGATGATCGCGATAGTGCCAGCGCTCCGGCGTGTCGGCCCGCGTGTAGACCTTCAGGTGCGGGTTGGCGCCTGCGAGCCGCCGATAGACCTCGTCCTCCCTGCCGGCCTTGGGAAAGAGGCCGAGCGTCGGATTGATGTCGGAGATGGTGACGTCGTCGAGCGGGATGTAGTCGTCGACGATGACGATCCGGTTGTCGTCCACCGCGGCCATGCCGTGGTCCGACACGACGACGATGTTGACGCGGTCGAGGATCCCGCGTCGCGCGAGCCCGTCGGTGAGTCGTCCGAGATAGCCGTCGTCCCGAACGATCGCGTCGCGGACGGCCTGCGAGTCGGGGCCGCGATCGTGTCCGGCGCTGTCCGTGTCCTCGAAATACAGCGTGAGCAGGCGCGGCCGTTGCGGCGCGGGGCGATCCAGCCACGAGAGGATCTGGTCGACGCGCGCGTTCGCCGGCTTGTTTTCGTTGTAGGCCTCCCAGTAGCGCGGCATCACGCCGTCATGAGGCGCTTCCGACCCGGGCCAGAACATCGTCGCAGAGGGCGCGCCGGAGCGTTCGACGAGCGTCCAGAGGGGCATGCCGCCCCACCACATCGGATCGCGGACCTCGTTCGTCTTCGTGATGGCGAAGAGGCGGCCCGTCGGCGGATCGAAGATGTTGTTCGCGACGACGCCGTGATGGCCGGGATAGAGGCCCGTGACGATCGAGTAGTGGTTCGGAAAGGTCTTCGTCGGAAAGACGGGGATGAGGTTCCGCGCGTGAACGCCGCGCGCCATCAGGCGGCGGAGGTTCGGCGTCGGCATCTTCGACGGGTAGTCCCAGCGGAACCCGTCGAAGGAGATCAGGATGACCGTCGGCTGCAGATCGGCGAACGGATCGGATTGACGTTGCGCGATCGTGACGCCGGCGGCGAGCGCCAGCGCGAGCGCGAGCGTGACAGTCGTCGCCAGGACGGAAGCGCGCCGCACGTCAGTCGAACTCGACGCGAGGTGCGGCCGGCGCGGCGCCGAGCGTCCCGGCCGTGATCGTGGCCTTCGCGTAGTTCTCCCCCTTGATGGGTGCGCCGGCGAGCCGCCGGAGCAGCGTCAGCTGGCCCGTGTGCGTGAGCGCATCGGCAACCGGCCCCTGGAACAGGCGCTCGGCCGACCATCCGAGCGGCTCGTCGGAGGCGAGATAGGCGTCGAACGCCTGGAGCGCGGCAAAGAACCGCGTGAGCTCCTGGTCCCACGGCAGCGGCGTCGAGTCACGCCAGGCGTGCTCGCCGCGGGCGAGGCAGAGAGCCCAGTCGAAGAGGTCGCCCATGTGCGCGAGGATCTGCGCCGGAGTGCGCGTGCCGGCGGCGACGGTGAAGTCGGCGAAGTGGGCCGGCGCGTCGCGCAGCGCCTTGCCGGCGCGGTACGCCAGCGTCGCGACGGTGTGCCGGAGGAGCTGCCGGTCATCCACGACGCGATTGTACGGCGATATCGGGGTCGGACCCCGGCGATGCGCCGTGCGGGGGTCAGACCCTGGTTATGGGGCGACTCAAGGCTGAAAAATCAGGCTGAAAAATCTGCGCTGATTCCTCACAGTGACCGTTGCGGAATCAGCAATCCGCGAACCGACTGCCGTCTGGTTTCCTCATGTTTGTCAGCAAATCGCATCGCGGATCATCTCTTGCGATCTTCGTCACGTGGCTCGGCCCAAACGCTTTTTCGTCGAAGGTCTCAGTTGGCATGTCACGCAAAGAGGTGTCGACCGGAGTCCGATATTCCGCGCGTCGACGGACCAAGAGGTCTTTCAGACGATACTCACCCACGAGTGTGGCGAGCGCGGCTTGCGTATTCACGCGTACGCGTTAATGGGAAATCACATCCATCTGCTCGCCACGCCGGAATCCGAATCGTCGTTGCCCGACACCATGCAAGCGCTCGGACGTCGGTACGTCCCGTTCTTCAATCAGCGGTACAGCCGAACCGGCGGTTTGTGGGAGGGCCGCTACAAGGCGGCTCTGGTTCACGACGAACGGTACTGGCTCACATGCATGCGCTACGTCGAACTGAACCCGGTTCGCGCGGGAATCGTGGCGCGCCCGGAGGAATACCGATGGTCGAGTTACGCCCATCATGCGTCGGGGGCACCCGACCCGCTCGTCAGCGATCATCCGCTTTATGTGGGCCTGGGCATTTCGCCCGAGGTGCGTCAACTCGCCTGGCAACGGATCTGCGAGCAGGTGATCACCTCGGAACACCTTAAGGCGATCCGCAAGTCGATTCGGTCCGGCATCGTGATTGCCGACCGTGTGTTTCCTAAAATCGCGGCAATCTGACGGACTCTTTCGACACCTTGACATGCCCCATCACCGGGGTCGGACCCCCGTACGACCGATCACCGGGGTCGGACCCCGACACAGTCCGTGATCGGGGTCCGACCCCCGATACAATCCTCCACGTGCGGCGAGAGGTGCTCGCGACTCTGCTCCTCCTCTACGCCGGCGGCCCCGCCGCGGCGCAGACGGCCCCTCATCGTCCTCTCGCCATCGTCGCCGAACTCGACGGCATCATCCACCCCGTCTCCGCCGAATACCTCGAGGGTGTCATCGACCAGGCCGATACCGCCGGCGCGGACGTCGTCGTCATCATCCTGCGGACGCCGGGAGGGCTGCTCGATTCCACGCGCGACATCGTCACGCGCATGATCAACTCGCGCGCGCCGGTCGTCATCTTCGTCGGACCCGCCGGCGGACGCGCCGCCTCCGCCGGCTTCATCCTCACGCTCGCGTCGGACGTCGCCGTCATGGCGCCCGGCACCCACATCGGCGCCGCGCATCCCGTCTCCGGCAGCGGCCAGGCCATGGACAGCGTGACGTCGGAGAAAGCGGCAGCGGATGCGGCGGCCTATGCGAGGACGCTCGCCGAAGCGCGCGGCCGGAACGTCATGCTCGCCGCCGCCGCGGTGCAGGAGAGCCGCGCGTTCACCGACCTCGAAGCGCTCCAGGCGACGCCGCCGCTGATCGATTTCATCGCGAACGACGTGGACGACGTGCTCCGCAGGCTCGATGGCCGCACCGTCAGACGATTCGACGGCCGGATGGCGACGATCCGCACGAAAGACATCGATATCCGCCGCGTGGCGATGACGCGCCGCCAGCGCTTCCTCAGCGCGATCGCGCATCCCGAGGTGGCCTACCTGCTGATGACGCTCGGCATGATCGGCCTGACCGTCGAGCTCTGGAACCCCGGCGCCATCCTTCCCGGCGTCGCCGGCGCACTGAGCCTGCTGCTCGCGTTCTTCGCGCTGCAGATCCTGCCGATCAACACCACCGGCCTGCTCCTCGTGCTGCTCGGCATCGGGCTGCTGGTGCTGGAGCTCAAGGTGCCGAGCGGCGTGCTCGGCGTCGGCGGTACCATCGCGCTCGTCGTCGGCTCAGTGATGATGACCGACACGGTCCCGGGCGTCACCGTGGGTCTCCGCTTCATCATTCCGGCGGCGCTCGCGTTCGCCTTCATCTTCCTGTTCCTGGGCCGCCTCGCGCTCAACGCGCAGCGGCGTCCGCCCGTGACCGGCAAGGAAGGCCTCATCGGCGCCGAAGGACGCGCGCGGGAGCCGATCGCACCCGACACCACCGGCTATGTCCTCGTGCACGGAGAATCGTGGCGAGCGAGAAGCCGAGTACCCATCGCCCCTGGAGACCCCGTCCGAGTCCTCGACCTGAATGGACTCACGCTCGTCGTGGAACCGCTGCGCGCGTCCACGAGTCACGGAGAATCGTCATGATGATTTCGCCGGCGCTGATTCTCGGCGTCGTGATCGTGTTCTACCTGCTGACGTCGATTCAAATCCTCGCGGAGTACGAGCGCGGCGTGATCTTCCGCCTCGGCAAGCTGCTGCCGCAGCCGAAAGGACCTGGCGTCATCCTCGTCTTTCGGCCAATCGATCGCATCGTCCGCATCAGCCTCCGCACGATCGTCCACGACGTGCCGCCGCAGGACGTCATCACGCGCGACAACGTCTCGGTCAAGGTGAGCGCGGTCGTCTACTTCCGCGTGATCGAACCGCGCAAGGCCGTGGTCGAAGTGGAGAACTACCTGTATGCCACGTCGCAGCTCTCTCAGACGACCCTCCGCAGCGTGCTTGGCACAGCAGAGCTCGACGATCTGTTGTCGCAGCGCGATCGGTTGAACCAGCAGCTCACGCATATCCTGGACACCGAGACGGAACCGTGGGGCATCAAGGTCTCGGCGGTCGAAGTGAAGAACGTGGATCTGCCGCAGGAGATGCAACGCGCAATGGCGCGCCAGGCGGAAGCGGAGCGCGAGAAGCGCGCGAAGATCATCCATGCGGACGGCGAGCTGCAGGCGTCGGAAAAGCTGGCGCAGGCGGCGGCTGTCATCGACCGCGAGCCCGCGGCGATGACGCTGCGCTACCTGCAGACGCTGACCGAAATCGCGTCAGAACAGAACTCGACGATCCTCTTCCCCGTGCCGCTCGAGTTGATGCGATTGCTCCGCGGAGCCGACGACCGCAAGTAGCTAATCGGGCGTCACCAGCGCCCCACGCGCATTTCCTTCTCGTGAGGATCCAGGGCGCGACGCTGACGGTGCGCGTGATCGGCGAGCTCGATCAGGCGGAGGCCGACACGGCCGGCCTCGCCGACGTACCGAGGTTCACTCCCTCTGGCGAGGAGGTCAGCGGGCCGATAGTGCTGCGGCTCTGAACAGATCGTCCGCGGCGCTGAGCACGGTCCACCGCAGCCGCTCCGGGTA
>DASQAX010000381.1:0-6453 GCA_035635535.1 Vicinamibacterales bacterium
GCCGCGGTGCTGTTGGGGATCATCTTCTTCATGTTCTCCGCGGTATTCGCCTGGACGATGATGTCCACGCTCGCGGGGAAGTCCACGTTGCCACTGACGTGATCGCCATGCGTGTGCGTATTGATCAGCGTCGTCACCGGCTTGTCGGTCAGCGTCTTGATCTTGTCGAGAATCGGCTGGCCCCAGCCGGGGTTCTTCGAATCGACAACGACGACGCCATTGGCGGTGATGAAGACGGACGTGTTGCCACCGCCGCCGTTCGTCAGCGCTTTCAGCACGTACAGGTTGTCTTTGAGCTTCGTGACTTCGAGCGTCTTCGGCTGCTGTTGCTGCTGGGCAGCAACGGCAATCGACAGCCCGCCGACAACAAGCAACGAGCTCAGGATGATGCGTCGTTTCATGCTCTGCCTCCGAAGGGCGGATTATAGGTCACTCGTAGTACTTCCTGTACATCCCCCGGCGGAAGAGCCACCCGCCGAGCGGGCCTAACCAGCCCAGGACGTAGTACATATAGCCAAGATCCATCAGCTCGATGAGGTTGCCGTCGAAGTCCTTTGCAAAGAAAAACGAGTGGCCCCGCGGCGATCGTTCGGGCCGGCTGACGCATTCCACCCCTTTGCTCACCAGGTCGTCGTACCAGCGCTGCAGGTTCCGGACGTTGAACGAGATGTGCGTCAGGCCGACCTGGTTCCAGCGGACGGCCGCCTGCGGAATCTGGGGCTGGAACTCGAAGATCTCGAGCACGGCCCCGCCCGGCGCGCGAATCCATCCGATCTTGCAGGCGGGCGCGCCGGCCCCGAGCTCCGTCGAGGGGTCGGCAGGTACGGCAAAGAACGTCCGCACGCGCTCGGGCGGGGTATCGGCGACGCCGACGAGCGGACAGCCGAACACCTCCCAGTAGAACTTCACCGCACGGTTGAAGTCCGAGACCGTGATGCCGACGTGGCTGAACGACCGCGCTCTCATGTGTCCCCACTGCCGGGTCCGAAAGGACCCGGCCTACGCTAAATGAGTGTCTCGGATGTGATCGGCCACGCGTAGCGCCTGCGCCGCAATCGTCAGTCCCGGGTTCACCGCCGCCGACGAGGGGAAGAACGACGCGTCGACGACGAACAGGTTGTCGATGTCGTGCGTCCGGCAGAAGGGATCGAGGACGGACGTCCGCGGATCGGTGCCGAAGCAGAGCGTGCCGCACTGGTGCGTCGTGTTCTTCTCCTTGTGCGAGTGCGCGACGACGACCCAGAAGCCGAGCCGCCGGAGGATGCGCTTCATTTCCGTCACGAGACGCTGGTGGCTCGAGACGTTGTTGGGCCGGTAGTGCAGCCTGATGCGGCCGTCGGGCGCGATCGTGACGCGGTTCTCGTCGCGCGGGAGGTCTTCCGAGATCGCCAGCCAGTCCACGCCGCGTGCGACCCACGCCTCGTAGGCCCACAACGGAATCCACGGCACGACGGTCTGCGCCATCACGCCGTGCGTCCGTCCCTGCGACTGGATCTGGCCGAGCGGATACGGCATGTCGTCGGTGCCGCGCAGGTAGTAGTCGTTGATCGCCACCGTCTTCTGGAACACCGTCTCGTTCCGCTTGAACGGGTGAAACCCCTGCATCATCGTCGCGAGGTGCGCCATGTAGCGTCGGCCGACGAGTCCCGACGAATTGGCGAGGCCGCCGGGATGCCTGTCGTTCGCCGATCGGAGCAGCAGCGCGGCCGAGTTCACCGCGCCGCACGAGACGACGACGACCGGCGCTTCCACCCGGAGCGTCTCGCCGTTGCGCTCCACTTCGACGGCTTCCACCCTGGAGGCGTGGCCGTTGGTGATCAGCCGGCGCGCGTACGCGCGCGTCCACAGCGTGACGTTCGGCTGCAGCGTCGCGTGCCGGACGCAGCAGACGTCCGCGTCGCTCTTCGCGCCGACCTTGCACGGAAACGAATTGCACGTGTTGCACAGCACGCAGCCGTCCGTCTCGCCGGGACGCATGACGCCGAGCGGCAGCGGCGAGGGATGCAACCCGATCCGGCGAAGGTCGCAGACGATCCCGTCCATGACGGCCGCGTGCGGAACCGGTTCGTAGGGAAACGGCCCGCGCGGCACCTCCGTCGGATCGACCCCGTGCTGGCCGCGGACGTGATACAGCCGCTCCGCCCGCTCGTAGTACGGCTCCAGCGTGTCGTAGCCGATCGGCCAGGCCGGCGAGACGCCGTCGGCGTGCCGGACCTCCTCGAAGTCCTCGCGGCGCAGCCGGTAGAGGACGCTCCCCCAGAACTTGGTGTTGCCGCCGACGCAGTAGTGCGTGTACGGACGGAACTCGCGGCCGTTCTCGTCGAGCCAGCGCTCGTCGATGCGGTAGCGGAGCTGCTTCCAGACGGCCTCCGGGCTCCAGTTCTCGTCTTCCTGCGGAACGAAGTCGCCGCGCTCCAGGATGAGCGTCCGGGCGCCCGTGCCGGACAGCGCGTGCGCGAGCGTTCCGCCGCCTGCGCCAGTGCCGATGATGATGATGTCGTAACGCTGGGTCACAGATCGGCCGGGATTCGGGATTCGGCTTGCCCCGAGCGACGTCGAGGGGGATCCGGGATCCGCAGGTTCGAGTAAATCTGATCCATCAACCGGTGATCGCCGATCGCGGTTTCGAGGTCCATCTCCGGCTGGCGGCCCTCGCGCACCGAGCGCACGAAGTCGCGATACATGGCGCGGTAGCCGCGGATGTCGCGGAAGCCGGGGAACCGCAGCCGCGCGTGCCCTTCGCCCCTGACGAGGACGAACAGGCCGTTCGACTCGAAGGTGATCACGCGCCGGCGGCCGAACAGCTTCGAGAGCCGGAGCCCGCGGAACAGCGACGGGATCTCGCGCGAATAGTACAGCGATCCGACGGCGCCGTTGTCGTACGTGAAGGCGACGAGCATGCTCTTGGCGCGCGTGTCGGGGCCCCCGCTCGCGGGCGGCGGCCGGTACCCGTGCGCCTCGACGATGCGCGGGCCCAGGCTGTTGGCCAGGTGCAGCCAGTGGACGCCCTCTTCGAAGAACGCGTCGCCGCCGGCCATCTCCTCGTCGTTGCGCCAGTCGCCGGCTTCCTTGAGCTTGTGCGCGATCGTCGTGAAGTGCGCGAAGACCATCTCGCCGAGCGTGCCCGCCGCAACGAGCTCCCTCAACTGCACGGCGAGCGGCTTGTAGTGATCGTTCTCGCCGACGAGCACGACGCGCCCGGCGCGATCGCGCGCGGCAACGGCCGTCTCGTAGTCCTCCATGCGGAGGTAGGCCGGCTTCTCGACGAGCACGTGCTTCCGCGCGGCGAGCGCGGCGAGCGTCAGCGTCAGGTGGTAGCGCGGCGGCACCGCGATGACGACGGCGTCGATGTTCGGGTCCTCGATGGCGGCCGAGTAGTCGGCGTAGGCGCCGACGCCGCCGAAGTCGCGGCAGAAGGCGTCGGCCTTCGCGCGCGTGCGGCTCGCGTAGCTGCAGGCGATCTCGCTGCGCAGCGACTT
Organism: Vicinamibacterales bacterium; assembly: GCA_035635535.1. Classification (GTDB taxonomy): domain Bacteria; phylum Acidobacteriota; class Vicinamibacteria; order Vicinamibacterales; family UBA2999; genus Gp6-AA40. Next base: position 3,480 of record DASQAX010000381.1, read on the forward strand.
CAGGTGGCGGCTATGGACACGGGTGATGAAGCCGCAGCCGAGAAAGGCGATTCGCAGGGGACCCAAGGACGACCCAGTGTACGCCAGCTGCCAGCTAATAGAAGTCATGGGCATCCACTGACGCGCCGCCGTCGATCCCCTGCAGGCGCTCGGCTTTCACCGACAGCACGCCGTCCTGGTGCTGCAGCACGCCTTCGACGAGCAGGAACGGCTGGCGGATGACCGTCATCCGCTCGCGATCGAACAGATCGGGACGGACGATCACGTTCGAGATGCCGGTCTCGTCCTCGAGCGTCAGGAAGACGAACCCTTTCGCGGTGCCCGGACGCTGGCGGGTGATCACCATGCCCGCGACGCGGACGCGCCGGCCGTCGCGCGCCTGCGGCAGATCGACCGCGCGCAGCACGCCGCGCAGCGCGAGGTCGTCGCGGCGCAACGACATCGGGTGCGGGCCAATCGTGAGACCCGTGCCCGCATAGTCCGCGCGCAGGCGATCGTGCGCGTCCATGGTCGGCAGCGGGGATCGGGGATCGGGGATCGGGGATCCGGAAATTCGAAGTTCATCAGGTTCTTGATCCCCGATCCCTGATCCCTGATCCCCGTAGAGCTCCCCCGCCGGCCGCACCGCGCGTTCCACCTGCCACAACGCGCTGCGGCGCTCGTTCGTGAACGCATTCAGCGCCCCGATGTCCGCCAGCGTCGTCAGCTCGTCGCGGCGAAGGCCGGTGCGCTGGACGACCTGCTCGATCGACGCGAAGCGCCCGACGGGTCGCAGCTCCACGGTCCACTCGTGCGCGCAGGTGTTGCAGAAGTACGTACGGGTAGGGATCGGGGATCGGGGATCGGGGATCCGAAGGTTCTTGATCCCTGATCCCTGATCCCTGATCCCGTCCCGCACCACCTCAATCATCGACTCGTCATCCGAGCCGCACTTCTCGCAGAGCACCGGCGGCACCACTACTTTCATCCTGTCGAATGCAGCCATCGCCTGACCCACCTCTTTCCGCAAGCCGTTGACGTACATGAACCCGAGCCGGATGGCGCCGTCCTCCTCGACGCGGCACAGCCAGTCGGACTGCTGCACGTCGATCGGATGAAACCGGACGCCGCGGCGCTGCGCGTCCTTGACGAGCGACGCCGGGTGATAGAACCCCATCGGCTGGTTGTTGAGCAGCGCCGTGTAGAACGCCGCCGGGTAATGGACCTTGAGGTACGCGCTCGCGTACGCGAGCAGCGCGAAGCTCGCCGCGTGCGATTCGGGAAAGCCGTAGAGCGCGAACGACGTGATCGACTGGATGATGCGCTCCGCGGTCTCGCCCGTGATGCCGTTGCGCGCCATCCCCTCGCGCAGCTGCAGCTCGATCTGCTTCATCCGCTTCTCGGAGCGCTTGAAGCCCATCGCGCGCCGCAGCTCCTCGGCCTGCCCGCCGGTGAAGCCGGCCGCCGCCATCGCCATCCGCAGCAGCTGCTCCTGGAAGAGCGGCACGCCCAGCGTGCGCGCGAGGATCGGCTCGAGGCACGGATGCAGCGGCACGACCGGCTCGCGCCCCGCGCGCCGGTTCAGGTACGGATGCACCATCTCGCCGACGATCGGACCCGGGCGAATGATCGCGACCTGCACCACGAGATCGTAGAAATGCGCCGGCTTCAGCCGCGGCAGCGTCGCCATCTGCGCGCGCGATTCCACCTGGAAGACGCCGATCGTCTCCGCCTGCTGCAGCATCTCGTAGACCTTCGCGTCGTCCATGGGGATGTGCGCGAGGTCGAAGGTGGCAGGAGGCAGGGGGCGGGGGGCAGTAGGTTGCAGGTGCGAGTCTGCAGTGCCTGCCCCCTCCTGCCACCTGCCACCTGCCACCTGCCCCCTGTTCACCAGCTCGATCGCATCCTGCAGCGCGGCCATCATTCCCAGGCCAAGCAGATCGACCTTCACGATCCCCATGTCCGCGCAGTCGTCCTTGTCCCACTGGATGACGACGCGTCCCGGCATCGTGGCGGGCTCGAGCGGGACGACCGCATCGAGCTCGCCCTGGCAGATCACCATCCCCCCCGAGTGCTGACCGAGATGCCGCGGCAGATCCTGAATGCGCAGCCAGAGCTCCGCGAACGTCTTCATCCGCGGCATCGACAGCGAGAGGCCCGCCTCGGCCACGTGACGGCCGAGCGTGTCGTTCGGATCGGTGAACTCGAAGTTGTTCATCACCTTCGCGAGCCGATCGACCTCGTCTTCGCCGAGCGAGAGCGCCTTGCCGACCTCGCGCGCGGCGCTGCGGCTGCGATAGGTGATGACGTTGGCCGTCATCGCGGCGCCGAGCCGCCCGTACTTCTCGTAGACGTGCTGGATGACGCGCTCGCGGCGATCGCCGCTCGGCAGATCGAGATCGATGTCCGGCCACTCGCCGCGCTCCTCCGACAGGAAGCGCTCGAACAGCAGGTCCATCTTGATCGGATCCACCGCGGTGATGCCGAGGCTGTAGCAGACGGCGCTGTTGGCCGCCGAGCCGCGCCCCTGCACGAGGATGTCCTGCTGGCGGCAGTAGTTGACGATGTCCCAGACGATCAGGAAGTAGCCGGCGAGATCGAGCTTCTCGATGAGCGCGAGCTCGCGCGCGATCTGCGCGCGCGCCTTGTCGTGGTACGGCCGGTAGCGCTCGCGCGCGCCCGCGTCGGTGATGTGGCGGAGAAACGACATCTCCGTCTCGCCGTCGGGCACCGGATATGTCGGAAAGCGATAGCCGAGATCGGCCATCGTGTATGCGAGGCGCTCGGCCAGCGCCACGGCGGCGGCGAGCGCCGCCGGACGATCGGCGAACAGCTGCGCCATCGCCTCCGGCGACTTCAGGTACCGCTCCGCGTTGCGCGCCAGCTTCCGCCCCGCCGCATCGAGCGTCGTCTTGTGGCGGACGCAGGTGAGCAGGTCGAAGAGCGGCCGATCCGTGACTTCCGCGAACCGGACGTCGTTGGTGGCGATGACGGG
>DASQAX010000382.1:0-8134 GCA_035635535.1 Vicinamibacterales bacterium
CGCGAACCGTCCGGAAGCCGATTACATCGTCTTCTGCGGCGTTCATTTCATGGCGGAGAGCGCGGACGTCCTCTGCGCGCCGCATCAGCAGGTGATTCTGCCGGACCTTGCGGCCGGCTGCTCGATGGCCGACATGGCCGACCCGGATCAGCTCGAGACCTGCTGGGAAGAACTGGCGCTGATGGGAGTCCCCGGTGTGATTCCCGTCACTTACATCAACTCCGCCGCGTCGATTAAGGCGTTTGTCGGCGAGCGTGGCGGGACCGTCTGCACATCGTCAAACGCCGCCGCGACGCTGAAGTGGGCGTTCGAGCACGGAGAGAAGATCCTCTTCCTGCCCGATCAGCACCTTGGGCGGAATACCGCGTACAGGATGGGCATCCCGCTCGACGAGATGGTCGTGTGGGATCCGCACGAGATCTTCGGCGGCGTCGAACTGGAAGCGCTGAAGCGCGCGCGCATGATCCTGTGGAAGGGGCACTGCTCGGTCCACGTCCGCTTCAGCGCGGCGCAGATCGCCAGCGTTCGCACGCAGCATCCCGGGGTCCGCGTGATCGTCCATCCCGAGGTGCCGTGGGACGTCGTGCAGGCGGCCGACGACAGCGGCAGCACCGAATACATCATCAAGACGGTGAAGAACAGCCCGGTCGGGTCCGTCTGGGCCGTTGGCACCGAGGTGCATCTCGTCAATCGTCTTGCGCAGGAAGTCGCGCCCGATCGCACGGTCGTGTCGCTCGATCGGTTCGGCTGTCTCTGCTCGACGATGTTCCGCGTCTCGCCGAACCATCTGCTCTGGATTCTCGAAGAGCTGGTCGAAGGACGCGTGCACAACCGCATCGTCGTGCCCGACGATCGGAAGCACTGGACGAAGGTTGCTCTCGATCGCATGTTGTCTATCCGCTAGCGGCGGAGTACGATGCCTCCTTTCGTTCGATCGACGAGGAGGATGCATGGCGCACGAACTTCCCAAGCTCCCGTACGACTTCGGCGCGCTCGAGCCGCACGTCGACACGCAGACGATGCAGATTCATCACGGGAAGCATCATCAGACCTATGTCACCAATCTGAACGCTGCGCTCGACAAGCACCCGGAGCTGAGCTCGAAGAGCCTCGAGGACCTGTGCCGCGGCATCAGCAGCGTGCCCGAAGACGTCCGGACCGCGGTCCGCAACAACGGCGGCGGCCACTGGAACCACTCGCAGTTCTGGAAGTGGATGGCGCCCAACGCCGGCGGCGCGCCGACGGGCAAGGCTGGCGACGCCATCACCTCCTCGTTTGGCAGCTTCGACAACTTCAAGACGGAGTGGGGCAAGGCCGGAGCCGGACGGTTCGGCAGCGGGTGGGTCTGGCTGCTCAAGGACGGCGGCAAGCTCTCGATCGTCAGCACGCCGAACCAGGACAATCCGCTGATGGACGGGAAGACGCCGGTTCTCGGCCTCGACGTCTGGGAGCATGCGTACTACTTGAAGTATCAGAACCGGCGCCCGGACTACATCACGGCGTGGTGGAATGTCGTGAACTGGGCGGAAGTGAACAAGGCAATGTAGTGTAGGGCGGGTCCTTTCGGACCCGCCTTCCTAGCCCGCTACTGCTGCCGCTTCAGCGTGAACTCCTGGGGCTGCCCCTGGCCGCCCTCGGCCATCCTCGTAAACGCGATCTCGTCACCCTTGAGCGCGCCGCTCCAGTTGAGCGTGATCTCGCCCGGTGTTTACGCGCCGCCGTCGAGCGGGTGCGAAGCGATGAGATATTCGCGGACGACCTGCCCGGCGATGAGATGTTCCTGAATGATCCGTTCGAGCACCGGAGGATCGCACGCGCCGTACCAAGCACCTTCTGGGTACACGACGGCAATCGGCCCGCCTTCGCAGATGCGCAGGCAGTTGGCCTTCGTGCGCAGGATGCCGCCCTGCTCGGACAGCTGCAGCTCCTTCAGCCGGCGCTTGAGAAACGCCCAGGCTTCCAGGCCGCGTTCCTTGTCGCAGCACTTCGGCTTTTCCTGGTCGCAGCAGAGGAAGATATGGCGCCGCGCGACAGGCACGCCGATGGTCGCCGCGACTTCCCGTTGGGACTCGGTCACGGTCAAGAAGTATATTCAACCCCGCAAGGAGGACCGATGCGGCTCCCGGTGTTGCGCGTCTTGATGTTCGCCGCCTGGATGCTTGCCTCCGTGAACGCGCTGGCGCAGTACGGCCACCCGCTCAAGGGGTCGTGGAGCGGCGACTGGGGTCCGACGAAGGCGCAGCGCACGCGCGTCCTGCTGCAGATGCAGTGGGACGGGAAGGCGGTCACCGGCGCGATCAATCCCGGACCGAACGCGGTGCCGTTGACCAGGGCCTCGCTCGATCCCGACACGTGGCAGGTGCACCTCGAGGCGAACGGCATCGTCATCGACGGCAGGCTGGAGAACATCGGCTCCGCGCACCGCGTGCTCAGCGGCACGTGGACGCAGGCGGGGGCGAAGGGCGACGTCAGGCTGGTGCGAAACTAGCGCGGCCCGAACAGCGGCTGGCCGAAATCGTCGGTCAGCTTCTGCAGGTAGATGTTGTTCTCCTGGCAGATGTACTCGGTCAACTCGCTCTCCGCGCTCCACGGAATGTTCCACGCGACGGTCCACGGCCGCGCGTACGCGCCGGGGTCGTCGATCAGCGCCTCGTAATGCAGCGTTCCCTTGTTCGGGCGCGTGAACTTCTCCACCACGTGCAGCATGTCCGTGTGCGGGTGCCCGTAGTAATCCAGCCACGTGTTCTCGTTGAAGCCGACGACGTCGACGACGAGCGTGTCGTGCTCCCAGCGGCCGACCGAGTGACCGAGGTATGTCGGGTTCAGCGCGTCGCCCTGCGGATGCGCGCGCCCGTCCATGGAGATCTCGCGCCAGATGTGCGTCGCTCCCTCGTAGATCATCAGCACGCGCTTCTGGTCCGGCTGCTGGAGGATCTCCATCGGATACGGCGTCGCCATCATTCGCGGGCCGCCGGGTGGCAGGCAGTAGCCCTCGGGGTCGTACTTCGAGTTGTTCTTCGAGTTGTAGTCGTAGATCGCGCGCGCCCAGGGCAGGAACGGCACGTCCGGCTCCGCCTTCGCGCCGCCGCGCCCCGCGCCCGGGTTCCCGCGTTCCGCCGCGGTCTTCCCGTCGGGGCCGGGAATGCGCATCCCCATGTTCTGGATGTAGGGAACGTCCCACACGCCCTTTTCGCCGGGCACGCGTCCGAGGTTGGGCGTGCCGTCCGCCAGGCGCGGCGTGGCGTCGGTGCCGAGGCGCGCTGAAGGATCCTGCGCCTGCGCTGAATAGAACGCGGCCGCAATCGCGATGATCACCGCGACGCCGACGCGCACCCACAGCATCATGGGTTTGCCGCCTGGCTGGAGGCCGCGAACAGCCGCTTGCCGGTGCTGTCGAGGACCACGGTGCGGGCGTTGCCGTACGGCTTGCCGCCCCTCGCCAGGCTGCCTTCGACGGTGACCACGTCGCCGACCTTCAGCGTGTTCCGCGTCCAGCCGTTGCGCATCAGCCCGTTCGGGCTCCCCATCTCGAAGGCCCAGTTCGTCACCTTCTTCGTGCGGTCGTCCGTGACGTCGAGATAGAAGAAGGTGTGCGGGTTCTGCCACTCGATCTTCGTCACGACGCCGGTCATCTTGAACGGCTTGTCGGCGTCGAACTCGGCGGCGAACGAGTGGTGTGCGACAACCGGAACGGCCGCGAGCCACAGGCCGGCGCCCAGGGCGGCGGCAAGGAGTGTCGTCCGCATCGAATCCTCCGATGTCGCGGGGGATCTTAGCTCAGAACAGGGTGACCTCGACGAGATCGCCCTGCTCGACGACGGCGGTTTCGGCGGCAATCTCGAAATAGCCGTCGGCCTGCGACATGCTCGTGATGTCGCCCGACGCCTTGTATGCCGGTATCGCCGCCCCGTCCGCAACCCGGACCGTGTAGAACTGGTGACGGTCTTTCGCCGACACGACGCGGCGGGCGAGCGGCAGCGTGACCGTTTTCACCGCGTGCGGCGGCAGCCGGGCGATGCGCCGGAGCGCCGGGACCAGCAGGATGTGCGCGTTCGAGAGGCACGACGAGGGGTAGCCGGGCATCCCGAAGAACGGCTTCCCGTGCACGAGGCCGAACGCCGTCGGCTTTCCGGGCTTCACGGAGATGCCGTGGAAGAGCACCTCGCCCTTCTGGCTCAGCGCGTCGAGAATCAGGTCGCGCTCGCCGACCGACGTCCCTCCCGAAAACACCAGCACGTCGTCCTCGAAGCTTTCGTCGAGCGCGCGCGAGAGGTCCGCAATCGTGTCTGCCGCCGTGCGGTGCGGGGACGCGATGCCGCCGTGCTCCTCGATCACCGCCGCGAGCGTGAAGCGGTTGATGTCGTAGATCTGTCCCGGCTGGAGCGGCTCGCCGGGATCGACGATTTCGTTGCCCGTGGACAGGATGGCGACGCGCGGTTTCGCGTAGGCGTCGACGTGCGCGAGCCCGAGCGCGGCGAGGGCGCCGACGCGGCTCGCGTTCAGCACCTCGCCAGGCTGCATCACGGCCTGGCCGTTCCGGATGTCGGCGCCCTGGCGTCCGATGTTCTGGCCCGGCTCCGCCGGCGCGAAGATCTGGATGCGCGTGTCGTCGGCTGCCGTCTGCTCGACCATCACGACCGCATCGGCGCCGGGAGGCATCGGCGCACCCGTCGCGATCTCGGTGCACTGCCCAGGGCCGACGGTCTGCTGCGGCATCTGGCCGGTGAAGACCTTTTCGATCCAGGTGAGCACCGCCGGCGTGGCGGGTGATGCGCCGGCTGTATCCGCGGCGCGAACCGCGTAGCCGTCCATCGCCGCGCGGGAAAACGGAGGCACGTCGGCCGTCGCGACCACGTCCCGTGCGAGCACGCGCCCGTGTGCCTCGTGGAGCGCCACCCGCTCGACGCGCTCGATCGGCCGGAGCGCGCCGTCGATCAGCGCCCGCGCCTGCTCGAGCGAGATCGTGTCGCCGAACGGCCGCATCTTCGTACTCATTGCAACCCGTCACCTGTTGCCTACTGCCCACTATCTCCGCAGCTGTTGTACGACGTGCCCCAGTTCGGGAAGAATCAGCTTCGTCATTGCGAGACGCACGGCATCGGGCGAGCCCGGAAGGACGAAGATGGCCTTGCCCTGCGCGCGCCCGGCGGTCGCACGGCTCATCATCGCCGCCGCGCCGATCTGCTCGTAGCTGAGCATGCGGAACAGCTCGCCGAATCCAGTGAGCCGCTTCTCGAGCAGCCGATCGATCGCCTCGAACGTTCCGTCGCGCGACGTGATGCCGGTGCCGCCGGTCGTGATGATGACCTGCGTCGCCGCGTCCGACAGCCACGCCGACACCGCGCGCGTCACCGCCTCGGGATCGTCGCGCACGATCGCGTGGCCGCAGACGCTGTGGCCGCTGCTCTCCAGCAGGTTGCGGATCGCCTGGCCGCCGGTGTCGTTGGCCTCGGTCCGCGTGTCCCTCACGGTCAGGACGAAGCAGGAAACGGAGGTCGGCGCATGGGCCTTGTGCTCCTGGACGCTCACGCGCCGATTATATGGAATTACAATGCAGCGTCATGCGTGCAGCTCACCTGATCGCCGCAGCGTCCCTTCTGCTCGTGACTCCATGGAGCAACTCCTTCGAACGCTCGTCGCGTTCGGCACGCGCAACACGCTCGGAGACGACCTCGGCGAGTCGAGGGATCGGCGCTGCGCGACGTATTGATCCGATCTGCCCAGCTGAGCCACTGGCCGGAGATGACGTGTGAACATCGTTTGCAGTGAATAGACTCTTCCCTTGCGCCGACGCGTTTCTTTCAGCTGTTTTGAAACAACGCGGCGCGCCATCATACGTAACCAGAAACCGGTTTCGCCTGTCGTAGGCGGGAGGATCTGACGTGCGCACTTACATGACGCTGTTGTGTCTCGTGGGGCTCATGATGGCGAACGGCGCGGCCAACGCGCAGGAGAGCACGGCCGAGCTCCGCGGGCGCGTGCTCGACGCGCAAGGCGGCGCGCTGCCCGGCGTGACCATCACCATCACGAACCAGGCGACCGGCGTGTATCGCGAGGTCGTGAGCAACGGGGACGGGACCTATTTCGCGACCGCACTGGCCCCCGGCACCTACGCGATTGCTGCCGAGCTCGTCGGGTTCAAGAAGTACATGCGCAGCGACGTCCGGCTCGATCTTGGCCACACGACAACGCTCGACCTCGCCCTGGAAATTGGAGGGCTCACCGAGAGCGTCACGGTCTCGGCCGAAACGCCGCTGGTGGATACGACCTCGAAGCAGATCGGCGGCAACGTGACCACCCGCGAGGTCTCGACGCTCCCATCGATCAACGGCAACTTCGTCGGCATGGTCGCGCTGCTTCCGGGCATCGTGGCGAACATCAGCACCGAGTCGTTCGGATCGGATGCAGTCAGCGTCAATGGCCTCGACTCGCGCAACAACAATTACATGCTCGATGGCGCCAACAACAACGATGACGTGATCGGCCAGCGGGCCGGTTCGCAGGCGCGCACGCCGGTCGAGGCGATCGCGGAGTTCCAGGTGGTCACCAACCAGTACGACGCGGAGTTCGGCCGCACCACCGGCGCCATCATCAACGCCATCAGCAAGCAGGGCACCAACGCCTTCCACGGCGTCGGCGCCGCGCTGCTGCAGGACGCGTCGATGACCAGGCCGGATTTTTTCGTCAAGCAGAATGGCCTCACCAAGCCGAACACCCGTTTTCAGACCTACCGCGCCAACATCGGCGGGCCGGTCGTGCGTGACAAGGCCCACTTTTTCGCGAACGTCGAACGGGTGATGGTGAATCGTCCCAACACGCTCACCATTCCCTCGCACCCCGAGTTCAACGCCTCGCCGGTCACGCGGGACAGGGTCTGGAACACGCTCCTGCGGTTCGACCATCAGGTCAATGCGTCCAACACGTGGACGGTCCGGTGGCTGCGCGAATCGTCGCCTCAGGTCAATCAGGTCATCTCCTACCTGCCGCCGTTCGTCGGCGCCCAGAACCTCACCGTGACGCAGAATGCCTCCCGCGAGGAGCACGACGTGGACCAGACGGTGGTGGGCACCTGGAACAGCGTGCTGTCGAACACGAAGGTGAACACCGTGCGCGTGAACTTCACGCGCGAAGACGTGGCGTTTGCCAACCCCGGGTTCAACGGGAACGGCCAGGACCAGGCGGGCCTCAATCCGACGCTCGTGTTCCTGACGTATGTGGATCAGCAGTCGCCGGTCGCGCAGGCGCGCGTTGACAATGCGTACCAGCTCGATGACACCTTTTCGTGGTTCATTCCGCGCGGCGGCAGCACGCATGACGTCAAGATGGGCGGGCAGTTCGAGTACGTCGGCGCGCGCTCGACGACGCAGGACAACCTGAACGGCGTCTTCTTCTTCAGGAGCGACCTCCCGTTCAGCGCGGCCGATCCGCGCACCTTTCCGGAACGGCTGCAGGTCCGTGTGCCCGGGCCGCTGAATACCTTCCAGAAAGCCAACTTCGCGTCGGCGTTCGCGCAGGACAAATGGACGGTCACCAAGCGCACGACGTTGAGCCTCGGTCTGCGGTACGACATCGAGGTCCAGCCGATCCGCGAAGTCGACAATCCGCGGTTTGCCGACCCCGACGCCTACCCGATCGACAAGAACAATTTCGGGCCGCGCGTCGGCGTCACGTACGATCTCAGCGGCGACGGCAACGCGGTGGTGCGTGCCGGGTACGGCCGCTTTTACGACAAGACTCACTTCGAGCTGATTTCCAACATCCTGACGGCCGGCGTGTTCTCGCCGTCGTTCAACACGTTCTTTCCCGCGAACAACGCCGACCCGGGACCGTCCGTCGGCACGCCGCCGCAGGATCCGATGCTGGCGGGCGGCCCGGTGGTGAATCGGGCGCTCCTCGCATCGCTCTTTCCGCCCGGCTCGCGCGTCAAGAACACCGGTACCGTCACGCTCGACAATCCGGATCGCACCATCCCGTACTCCGACCAGTTCACTGCGGGGTACGAACGGCAGGTCGCGACCAACCTCTCGGCGAGCGCCGACTACATCCACACGCGGGCGCGCGATCAGTTCATGCTGCGCGACCTGAACCCGGGCGTCCGCGCCAGCACGGCGCGCACCGCGACGCTGGTGCGCGT
>DASQAX010000383.1:0-4774 GCA_035635535.1 Vicinamibacterales bacterium
CGCGTGGAAGACTTCCTATGACATCACGCCCAAGGCCGGCGACGCCGGTTTCGATGATTCATCATGGCCGACGATCGAGCCGAAGGGCTTGCTCGAACGGCGCGGCGGCGGCCACCTGTTCATGACGTGGTATCGCGCCAACCTGACGGTTCCGGCGAAGATCGGAGACTTCGAGACCGCCGGGGCGACGGCCGTGCTGACCTTTACCATCGATGATTACGCGGAAGCCTTGGTCAACGGTCAGATGCCGCGCCGCGCGGGAAGACCGAGTCCCGCAACGATCCAGGGCTTCAACATGCCCAATCGCGTCGTGCTCGGCGAGCAGATCAAGCCGGGGGACAAATTCCAGCTTGCGATCCTGGGTATCAACGGACCGATTTCACTGGCGCCGCCCAATCCTGTTTTCTTCCGCGAGGCGAAGATCGAGTTTTACCGCTAAGAGAAATTTAGTGTCCGGCCTTAGCCGGACCTCGCTGTCACGTCGACTGAGCAGCGCGGCTGTCGCTCGACGCGCGCAGGGCCAGTGCGCGCGAGATGCGCTCGTAATCCGGCAGCCGCCATGAGCCCCGACGCAGCCAGCCCGGCGACCTGCACAAACTCGCGTCTGCTCGTTTTTCTAGTCATAGCCGTTCCTCAAGACTTGCTCTAGCGGAAGAACTCGACCTTCGCCTCGCGGAAGAACACGGGGTTCGGCGGCGCGAGCGAAATCGGCCCGTTGATGCCGAGAATCGCCACCTGGAATCTGTCGCCGGGCTTTACCTGCTCGGCAAGCACGACTCGATTGGGCATGTTGAAGCCCTGGATCGTCGCGGGACTCGGTCTTCCGGCCCGGCGCGGCATCTGACCGTTCACCCACGCTTCGGCGTAATCGTCGATGGTGAAGGTGAGGACCGCCATCGCCCCCGCCGTGTCGAAATCGCCGATCTTCGCGGGAACCGTCAGGCTGGCGCGAAACCACGTCATGAACAGGTGGCCGCCGCCGCGCCGTTCGAGCAGGCCTTTCGGCTCGATCGTCGGCCACGATGAATCGTCGAACCCGGCGTCACCAGCCTTCGGCGTGATGTCGTAGGACGTCTTCCACGCGGCTCCGGCATTCGGCATCGCCGGCGCCTCGACGATCTTCACGTCCATGTTCTTCCACTGGGCCTTGAACGCGGCCATCCCTTCGGGCGTCGCCAGGTTGGCGACGTAGGCCGGCGGAATCGCCGGAGCGATGGCCGGAAGAGGGGTGGACGCGGACGCTGGAGGCGCCTGCGCGACCGAGACCGACGAGATCGTCAGCGACAGCGCTGCCAGCGCGCCGCACGTCATCAGGATGCCGAGGTTTCTCGTACGCATCGTTCCTCCTCTAGGCGCGCGTGGGCACCCACGGATCGTCGGTCCAGCCGGGACCGTGGCGCGCCACTTCGACGTCGATGAGATACGGCTTTCCGTCGGCCATCTTTCTTCGCGCCCGACCGAGCGCCGCCTTCAGGTCGGCCGGAGTCTTCGCCCGCTCGCTGTCGACGCCGAATCCGCGGGCGATCGCGGACATGTCCATGTCGGGCTTCCCGAGGTAGTCGTGGACGAACCTGCGCGCGTCGACCGACCGGCCTGCGCCGCCGAGGTTCGCGATCGCGCGATTGTGCGGGCCGCTGTAGGCGTGGTTGTTGTAGACGACCGTGAGGACCGGCAGCTCCAGGCGCGCCATGTTCCAGAGCGCCGTCGGACCGAAGAGGAACGATCCGTCGCCGGTCAGACAGATCACCTGCTTGCCCGGCCGCGCGAGCTGCACGCCGGCGGCGGCCCCGATACCGGAGCCGAGATGCGCGCCGTAGTAGAAGAACAGCTCGCGCCCGCCGCGCGGGTCGAACTCCCAGCTGTGCGCGACCTCCAGCGATCCGCCCTCGTGGATCACGATCGCGTCCCTGTCGGCCCACTGCGCGAGCTCGTACGTCACGCGATCGGCCTCCAGCGGACTGGCATCCCACAACGGGTTGCGTGACACGAGCGCGCGCATCTGCCGCGCCTTCGCGCTGAACGCACGCACCTCCTCGAGCCGCTGCGCGGCGCGCGCCTTGATCGCGGGCGTCAGCCGGTCGTTCACCGCCGCCAGAAGATCCTCGGTTCCGTACGCCACATCGGCCACCAGCGGCGCGGCGGTCGTCAGCACGTTGCCGATGCTCGCGCTGTCGTTGCGCATGTCGATGAACGGAATCCTGCGCGGGACGGTCAGCGCGGTCGAGTTGTGCTGCAGCTTGTTGCCGATGTTGATGACGAGGTCGGGCTCGCCGCCGGGGTACGACAGCGTCTCGATGCGCGCCGCCGGGATGTTGCCGACCCAGAGCGGGTGCTGCTGCGGGAAGTTCGTGTACACGCTCCGCGCCTGCGTCACGGGGATCGCGAGCAGCTCCGCCAGCTGCACGACCTTGTCGAACGCCTTCGCCCTGTAAATCTCGTCGCCGACGATGAGCAGCGGGCGGCGGGCCTCGACCAGCAGCTGTGCGGCGCGCTCGACCTCCACCGGGTTCGGCCGCACGCGCATCCGCGGATCCACCTGATCGTGCCGGATGATCTCGGCGCTGAATCGCTCCTCGGTGAAGTCGGAGTTCCAGGTGGCGTAGGTGGGCCCGTACGGAGGCGTCCACGCCACCCGGAAGGCGCGGCGGATCGTGTCGGGAATCATCTCGGCGCGCCGCGCCGTCCAGGACAGCTTGGTCATCGGCGCGGCGAGCTGTTCCTGGCCGGGCAACTCCTCGAACCCGTCGCGTCCGGATGCCAGCGAGTCCTCGGTGCGGTACGCGTAGAAGACGAGCGGCGTCTGCTCCTTCCAGGCGTTGAACATCTGGCCGAGCGCGTTGGGCAGGCCGACCGCGCCGGCCGACATGACGATCGCCGGCTGTCCGGACGCTTTCACGTAGCCGGCCGCCATCGCGGCACCCGGGCCCTCGTGCGGCGTCAGGATGTACTGGAGCTGCGGACGATCCAGCAGCGCGTCGTAAAAGTGCGCGTCCTCGCTGGCCGAATTGCCGAAGACGTACTTGACGCCCGAGGCGATGAGCTGCTCGGCGAACGCCTCGCCACCCGTACCCTGAAAGAGCTTGATGGATTCCGGCGAGACCGGCGGCGCACCGGGCGTCTGCGCGATCGCCGTGACCGAGTCGAGAATCGAGTGCGCGGCGGCGGTGGTCACGCCGGCAGCCACGAGGCGACGCACGAAATCACGGCGCGAGATCCCGTTGGACAGCAGTTGCGCGACAAGGTTTCTCATTGCGGTTTACCCCGAGCGGAGTCGAGGGGTCCTCTGATGCGGGCGAGGTAGTCGGCCATCGCGCGGATGTCATCCTCGGTCCAGAGCGCGCCGCGCCCGACCATCCGGTAGATCGTGCTCTCCCAGGCCTTGCGATCCTGGCGCAGCGCGGTCCACATGCTCATCTGATGGCACTGCATGCACCGCCTCGTCAGGACGTCGCGGCCCGGCAAATCCGGCAGCGCCGATGCCTGTCCGCCCCGCGCGGCTGCGGCAGGTGCCGGCGCGCCCGGTCCGAAATTCTGGCCGAGGTAGGCGGCGATGGTCGCGGCGTCCGCATCCGTGATTGGCGCGCCGCGCTCGACCATCGTCTTCACGATGGCGCTCCACTCCACCGTCGTCCCGCGCTTGCCCAGGGCGACATCGAGCGCGTGGCAGTTGGCGCACTGCATGGTGACGAGCGCGCGCCCGGGGCCATCGGGCATCGGTGGCGTTCCCGCGGGTCCCTGGGCCTGGAGTGAAAGCGATGCTGCCCAGAGGGCCATGCCGGCGAGAACCGCGGCGCCGCGGGTGAGCGGAAACATGTGCGAAGCCTACAACAGTTCGTCCGCACCTCGCATGGTCACTTCTCGCGCCGTTCGAGGGCGCCGCGCAGCTTGTCGGCAAGCGATCCGAACCGCTCCGCCGGGGCGTCCTGATGTTCGGTGTCCTCCGCATCGCCGGCCCGCGCCGAACCTTCCGGAACCAGCGCGACGCCGATCCGCTTCTTCTCGAGGTCGATGCTCGCAATCTCGAACGCCCCGGTCATGCCCGGCGCGAGCGCCGTGGACCCTTTCGCCGCTCGTCCCGCCGGACCGAACGTCGAGACGTGCGCCAATGCCTCGACGCCCGGCTCGAGCTCGACGAACGCGCCGAACTGCGCGATGCGCGTGACGCGGCCGGTCCGCACCTGCCCGACCTCGTACGTGGCCCCGACGTTCGACCAGGGATCGGCGGTGAGCTGCTTCAACCCGAGGGAGATCTTCTCGCTGGTCTCGTCGACCCGCAGGACCTTGACGGTGACCTGATCGCCGGGCTTGACGACCTGCGAGGTGTCGGACACGCGCGACCACCCCATCTCGGACACGTGCAGCAGCCCCTGCACGCCGCCGCCGAGATCGACGAAGGCGCCGAACTCGCGCACGGACGTCACGCGTCCGGTCAGGACCGCGCCCGCGACGATCGATCGCCGGACGTCGGCGGCCTGTGCGCGCTGCTCCTCCTCGAGCAGCGCCCGCCGCGAGACGACGAGGTTCCTGCCGCCTTCCTTGTACTCGATGATGTGGAACTGGTAGACGCGTCCTTCGTGCGAGGCCGCATCCGAACGGATGGTATCGATCTGCGAGATCGGGCAGAACGCGCGCTGACGCGCGATGCGCACTTCGTACCCGCCCTTCACCGCCCGTTCGACCTTTCCTTCCACCGGAAGACCGGTGTGGAACGCGTCTTCGAGCTGCCGCTCGGTCGCGGCCCGTCGCGCCAGCTTCCGGGAGAGCGTCAGGCCCC
>DASQAX010000384.1:0-1524 GCA_035635535.1 Vicinamibacterales bacterium
TGCCGTTCTCGGCGGAGAGGCCGCTGGTGGCGACACGGAATTCCTGCAGCGCGTCCGGGAACGGGAACGGCAGGTTCAGGTTGTCGTAGGTGTCGTTGTGCATGGCGCCGTCGAGCACGTAGGTCACGCCCGAGCGCAGGCCGCCGGCGACGGAGATGGCGACCGCGTCGGATCGGTTGCGCTGGCCGCTGACGTCGCCGGTGTTCACCGCGGCGCCCGCCAGGATGATCAGGTTCGTCACCTGCCGGCCCTGCAGCGGGAGCTCGACGATCTTCTGGTTGTCCACGACCTCGCTGATGCCCGCGCTGCGGACGTCGACGAGCGGCGCGGCGCCCTCGACCGAGATCGTCTCCGCCACGTCGCCCACCGCGAGCGTCACGTTGATCGTCGGGTTGCCGTTGACCTGCAGGACGATGCCGGTCTGCGCGTAGGTGCGGAAGCCCTGCAGCGAGGCTTCGAGCTTGTACGGACCCGTCGGCAGGTTCGGCACGACGTAGGTG
Source organism: Vicinamibacterales bacterium (assembly GCA_035635535.1). Taxonomy (GTDB): domain Bacteria; phylum Acidobacteriota; class Vicinamibacteria; order Vicinamibacterales; family UBA2999; genus Gp6-AA40. The sequence continues at coordinate 501 of DASQAX010000384.1, forward strand.
CCGCCGTTTTCGGTCACGACCGTCCGCGAGAAACCGGTGCCGGTCTGCGTGACGGTCACGGTCACGCCCGGGAGGACGCCGCCGCTGCTGTCGCGCACGGTGCCGCTCACCTGCGCGGTCGCCTGCGCCCATGCCGCCCCGTGTGCCAGAAGGACGATGACGAGCGCGCCGACGCCAGGCCTGGTGAAACGCCTCATGCAACCCCCGGTGAAATGTGGCGGGATGCTACTACAATTCACCACGCACGGGATTGCTGGACCGAGGCGCTCGACTACGCTTTGGCGTCTTTCGGCGGACGGACTTTGATGCGGCCGTTCTTCTGAAGATCCGCGGTGCCGTTGGCGAGCGATCGTGCGAGCGCGTCATCCCAGTCGCGCGCCACGCGCGTCCGCACCTGTTCGGGCATCTGCAGCACGGCGAGGTCGGCCGCAACGCGATAGCGCTTCTCGCGACGCTTGCGCTCGTCGCGGGGCATGCGCGTCCAGTCCGCGAGGACGCCCTCGCTCCTGCGGGCGAGGATCGCGAGATGCCCCTCGACCATCGTGCAGAACACGGTGGAGAACCCGTTGGCGTCGAGCGCGCGCACGGCCGACGGCGTGTTGAACGTCTGCAGGTGAAACGGGTTCATCGTGTTGAACATCGAATGCGATTCGTCGAGGAATTCCGCCTCGACGACCTCGGCATACAGATAGATATGTCCCCCCGGCCGGAGATGGTCGCGCACGGTCGCCAGGAACGCGCTCGGATGCACGGCGTGGGTGAACATATGCTTGCCGATGATGAGATCGAACGTCCCGTCGAAGGGGATCGAGAAGTTATCGAAGTCGATCGGACACCGCGCCGGAATCCCGTACACCTCGTGAATCAGGTATTGCTGATTCTCGAACAGCGTCATCACCGAGCACTCGGCGCCGTACAGTCGCTCGAGCGCCGCCGACAGCCCGCCCAGCCGCGATCGGATCTCCAGGACACGCGGGCGCTCGAGGCGAAGGAGCGACCCGATGATTTCGACGTGAACGGCGTT
>DASQAX010000385.1:0-28926 GCA_035635535.1 Vicinamibacterales bacterium
GGAGCATCGGCTCGTTGCCCGCCCAGACCTGGCGGAGGAACAACGCGTCCATCACCTTCGCCGCTTCGACGAGCTTCATGAGCGCCTGCCGCTCGTTCGACGGCAGCTTGCTGGCGTCGGCCGACAGGTCGACGGGCGCAAACCGCGCGGACATGTTCTTCAGCTGATCGGCGCCGGGCGCGGTGCTCTGCGCGCCGAGGGCGACGCTGCCTGCGACAATCGAAGCCATAACGATTCTTCTCATTGCTCTTGCCGGGTCCAAGAGGACCCGGCCTACCTCATTGATTGCCGGCCTACTGGCGGGTCCGAAAGGACCCGCCCTACCCTCCCGGGTCCTTTCGGACCCGGCAGGTTGTCCATCGACAGTCAATGAATCCCCCCGCTCGTGATCTGCAGGCCGGCGGGATCGGCGCCGAGCCGCCGAATCGCCGTCTCCCACATCTGCTCGTGCGGCACGTTGAAGATCAGCGCGGGCTCGACGTCCATCGTCAGCCACGCGGAGGCGGCGATTTCACGATCGAGCTGCCCCGCGTCCCATCCGGCATAGCCGACGAGCACCCGCGCGCGAGGCGTCGGCGGCGCCTGCAGCAGCTCCAGCGTGAGCTCTTTCGACACCGACAGCAGGACGCCCGGGCAAATCTCCCGCTGCTCCTCGTCCGGTCCCTGCGCTTCGGACATCAGCACCCACGTGCGCTGCGGATCGACGGGCCCGCCAATCCAGAGCTTCACGTTCGGATCGACGCGAATGGGCGGCTCGGTCTTGACGAGCGTCCACGCCGGCTCTTCCATCTGTCGGTTGACGACGAGGCCGAACGCGCCGCCGTCGGTGTAATCACAGAGCAGGACCACCGTCCTCGCGAAGTTCGGGTCCGCCATCTGCGGCATCGACAGGAGCAGGATTGGAGCGGCGCCGGTCATGACTCGATCTTAGCCCGTCGGGGCGAAGGCGCGCCCACTCTATGTGTTCCCTCACCATCGGATCAGCTGTGGACGGCTGGTCCTCGCGTCGCGCGTCGAGCGCCGCGAGCGCGTCGGCGTCGCCGCTGTTGCCGATGGCGACGGCGAGGTTCCGGCGAAGGCCCGTGAGCTTCGCGCGGGTCATCGCGCTGCCCTTGATCAACGCGCGCAGTTCGCTGTCGGGACGCCGCCACAGTTCGACGAGGCGCGGCGCATCGAGTCCGGCGCGCGCCTGCCACGGCGCGTCCGACGACACGGACGAGGGCTGGTTGTGCGGACAGACGTCCTGGCAGATGTCGCAGCCGTAGACGTGGTTGCCGAGCGCGGCGCGATACTCCTCGGGGATGGAAGAGCGAAGCTCGATCGTCAGGTACGAGATGCAGCGGGTCGAGTCGAGGACGCCCGCGTCGACGAGCGCGCCGGTGGGACAGGCATCGAGGCAGCGGCGGCAGGAGCCGCACTGTTCGAGCGCCTGCACATCGGGCTCGAGCGCGAGCGTCGTGATGATTTCGGCCAGGAACAGCCACGAGCCGTGCTCGGCGTTGATGAGACAGGTGTTCTTGCCGATCCAGCCGAGGCCCGCGTACTGCGCGTAGACGCGTTCCTGCACCGGGCCGGTATCCACGTACGCGCGCGCGTCGAACGGCTCCGGCGATTCCGCGCGCATCCACTCGAGCAGCGCATCGAGGCGCGACTCGAGCACGTCGTGGTAATCGTCCCCGCGGGCGTAGCGTGAGATCACCGCGCGCGCGGCATCGGCCGCGGATGGCGACGCGGTGGCGTAGATCGTCCCGGTCACGACGACCGAACGCGCGCCCGGGACCACGTTGCGGACGTCGGCGCGGCGCTCGGCGGAGCGCGACATCCACGCCATCTCCCCCGCGTAGCCGCGCGCGAGCCACTCGTCGAGCGATCTCAGCTCGGGAAAGCTGTCGGCGGGAGCAATGCCGCACAGATCGAAGCCAAGCTCGATGGCCCTGGCCTTGATCTGTTCGGCTGTGATCACATGAACTCCCAACTCCAATGTCCAACTCCCACGAACAACCAGGGACCAACTACCAACTGCCTGGGAGTTGGGAGTTGGCGGTTGGGAGTTGGCCGATCAACTTCGAGAGACCAGTTGCCTGACCACATACGGCAGGATGCCGCCGTGGCGGAACGCGAGCAATTCCTCCGGCGTATCCACGCGCGCCGCCACGGTGAACTCGCGTACGCTGCCGTCCGCGGACATCGCGCGCACCTGCACCTCACCGCGCGCCTTCAGCGCCGCGCCGGCGCCGGCGAGACTGTACACCTCGGTGCCGGTGAGCTTGAGCGATGCCGCGGTCTCGCCCGCCTTGAACTGCAGCGGCAGCACCCCCATGTTCACGAGGTTGCTGCGGTGGATGCGCTCGAACGATTCCGCGATCACCACCTTCACGCCGAGCAGATACGTGCCCTTCGCCGCCCAGTCGCGCGACGACCCCGAGCCGTATTCCTTCCCCGCGATCACCATCAGCGGCACGCCGGCGGCGCGATACGTCACCGACGCGTCGTAGATGGACATGACGTCGCCGCCGGGCTGATAGGTCGTCCAGCCGCCCTCGGTGCCGGGCGCGAGCTGGTTGCGCAGCCGCGTGTTCGCGAACGTGCCGCGCATCATCACCTCGTGATTGCCGCGCCGCGCGCCGTAGGAGTTGAAGTCCGATGGCTTCACGCCGCGCCCGATCAGATACTTCCCCGCGGGGCTGTCGGCCTTGATCGATCCGGCGGGCGAGATGTGATCGGTCGTGATGCTGTCGCCGAGCAGCGCGAGGACCCGCACGCCGGCCAGGTCGCTCGGCGGCGCGGGCGTCATCGTCATTCCTTCGAGGAACGTCGGCTTGCGGATGTAGGTCGAGTCTTCCCAGGCGTACCGGTTGCCTTCCGGCACCGGCAGCTTCTGCCAGCGATCGTCGCCCGTGAAGACGTCGCTGTAGCACCGCTTGAACATCTCCGCGTTCACCGCCCGCTGCATCGTCTCCTGGATTTCCTGCTCGCCCGGCCAGATGTCCTTCAGGTACACCGGCTTGCCGAACCGGTCGTCGCCGAGCGGCTCGGTGGTCAGGTCCTTCGTAATCCAGCCGGCGAGCGCGTAAGCCACGACCAGCGGCGGCGACGCGAGGTAGTTGGCCCGCACGTCCTGCTGGATGCGTCCTTCGAAGTTGCGATTGCCGCTCAACACCGAGCAGACGACGAGACTCTTTTCGCGAATGACGGATGACACTTCGTCCGGAAGCGGGCCGCTGTTGCCGATGCAGGTCGTACAGCCGTACCCGACGAGATCGAAGCCGAGCTGATTCAGGTATGTCGCGAGCCCCGCGGCCTCGAGATATTCCGTCACGACCTTCGATCCCGGCGCGAGGCTGCTCTTCACCCACGGCTTCCGCGTCAGTCCGCGCTCGACCGCCTTCTTCGCCACGAGGCCGGCGCCAATCATCACGCTCGGGTTCGACGTGTTCGTGCAGCTCGTGATCGCGGCGATCACGACCGCACCGTGATCGAGCTCCTCGAGCGCGGGGTCGGCGAGCGCCACGCCGGACTGCGCCACGGCGCCGGTGGCCATCGCGACGCCCTGCCGCGCGCCGCCGGCGTCCGCGGCCTTGGCCGATTTCGGCGCCACCTTCATGGTCGGCAGCGCCACCTGGAACGCGGCCTTCGCGTTCCTCAACGAGACGCGATCCTGCGGCCGCTTCGGTCCTGCGAGGCTCGGCTCGACGGTGTCGAGCGCCAGTTCGACGGTGTCGGAGTAGACGGCGTCGGGCGCGCCCTCGAGGCGGAAGAGCCCCTGCGCGCGGGCGTAGGCCTCGACCAGCTGCACCCGCGATTCGTCGCGGCCGGTGAGCCGCAGGTAATCGAGCGTCATCTCGTCGATCGGGAAGATCGCGACCGTCGCGCCGTACTCGGGGCACATGTTGCCGAGCGTCGCGCGATCCGCGATCGTCAGGTGCTTCAACCCCTCGCCGAAGAACTCGACGAACTTGCCGACGACACCCTGCTTGCGCAGCAGCTCGGTGATGGTGAGCACGAGGTCCGTCGCCGTCGCGCCCTTCGGCAGCGCGCCCGTCAGCCGCACGCCGAGCACCTGCGGAATCAGCATCGAGCTCGGCTGACCGAGCATCGCGGCCTCCGCTTCGATGCCACCGACGCCCCAGCCGACGACGCCGAGGCCGTTGACCATCGTCGTATGCGAGTCGGTGCCGAACACGGTGTCCGGGTATGCCACCGTGTGCCCGTTCGCCTGCTCCGAGAAGACCACGCGAGCGAGGTGCTCGATGTTCACCTGGTGGACGATGCCGGTGTCCGGCGGCACGACGTCGAAGTTGCGGAACGCGCGCTGGCCCCAGCGGAGGAACGCGTAGCGCTCGCGGTTGCGCGAGAACTCGAGCTCCGCGTTGAGCGAGAACGCGTCGGAACGGGCGAAGTAATCGACCTGTACCGAGTGATCGATCACGAGCTCCACCGGCTGCAGCGGGTTGATGCGGTCGGGGTCGCCGCCGAGGTCGACCATCGCGTCACGCATGGCCGCCAGGTCGACGACGCACGGGACGCCGGTGAAGTCCTGCAGGAGAACACGCGCCGGCATGAACGAGATTTCTTTTTCAACGTTGGCGGTCGCGTTCCACTGCGCGAGCGCCTGGATGTCCTCGGCCTTCACGAACGCGTCGTCTTCGCGCCGGAGCAGGTTCTCGAGGAGGATCTTCATCGAATAGGGCAGGCGCGAGACGGCGGGGAAGCCGGCCTTCTCGAGCGCGGGGAGGCTATATATCTGAACTGTTTGTCCGCCGGCGCGGATCTCGGTGCGCGTATTGAAGCTGTTTCGTCTGGTCATACCAACCCAAGATCATACTTCCGCTCAACAGCAATGGGGTGCGCCCGCTCAGGTGGGACGTCATACATCGGCGCGACACGTACGACGCGGCGTTGGATGCTCGACCGCATTGATTCCATCCGAAAGGCTGACTCGTGAGCACGACACCTGATCGGTTCGTCTCCGGCACTTCGTTTGCGACCGTACACGATGGAGGTGTCCTCTCATGGACCAGAACAAGAACACCCAGGGTCAGCAGGGCCAGAAGCAGAACCAGGGCCAGCAGAACCAGGGTCAGAAGCAGGGTTCGGGGAAACGCGATCAGGCTGAGGGCTCGCGCGACAAGACGCGAGGCGGGCAGTCGTCGAGCGATCAGGACGAGAGCACCGACAACCGCGGCAACTTGGGCGGCCAGGAGCGAAGCACCGGCAGGCAGGGTGAGCGCAACTCGAGCGGCATCTCGAACCGCGGGATGAGCGAGAGCGAAGAGCAGGCCGATCTTCCGAGCCGCGGCTCGAGCGGCGAAGACGAAGTGGATCAGTCGGAGCGCTAAGAGGACGCTATCTTCAAGGAGTCGGGGCGACTCACGGTTGCTGAATGTGCGTACGGGCAACCGTGAGCACCGCCTCGGCCGCACGGCCACTTGCCCCGCGATCGCCTAACTTTTCCCGCACCCGTCGCAGTTCCTCCCGTGTTCTGGCGTGCAGCTCGCCGTCGGTCAGGAACCTGACCGTTTCCGCCGCGACACGCTCGGCGGTGAAATCCTCCTGAATCAATTCCGGCACGATGCGTCTGCCCGCCACGAGATTGGCCATCGCGTAGGTGTCGACGCGGACGAACGGCTTGCCGAGCCGATACGTCAGCGGCGACAGCCGGTAGACGACCACCATCGGCCGCTCGTGCAGCGCCGCCTGCACCGTGGCGGTCCCCGACGCGGTGACGACGACATCCGACGCCGCAAGCACGTCGTCCGTGCGCTCGCGGACGAGAGCGGGCCGCCGGACGGCCCCGGCAACGGCATCGAGAAGCGGCGCAAACAGCGGATCGGGAAGATTGGGCGCCGCGGCGACGAGGAACTGCACGTTCGGCACTCGCGCTCGAATGAGCGGCAGCGATGCCGCCATGCCAGGCACGATGCGCCGCAGCTCGTTCGGCCTGCTGCCCGGCAGCAGCGCGACGGTCGGAGCGGCGGGATCGAGACCGCGCTCCCGCAGCAGCTCCGCTCGCGGCTGCCCCACCTGCACGAGATCGACGAGAGGATGGCCGACGAACTCCACGGGCACGCCCGCGTTCCGGTACAGCGCCTCCTCGAACGGGAAGATGACCAGCACGCGCGTGACGAACCGCTTCATCGTCTGCATCCGGCCGCTCCGCCACGCCCAGAGCTGCGGGCTGATGTAGTAGACGACGGGAATGCCGAGCGCGTGGACCTTCGCCATCAGCCGGAAGTTGAAATCGGGAAAATCGATCGCGACGAAGACGTCGGGTCGCCGTTCGCGCGCCGCCGCGGTGAGACGCCGCAGCATGGCGAACGACCTCGGCAACACGCGGATGGCTTCGGTCAACCCCGTGACCGACAATCCTTCGAAATCGCCGATGACGCGCGCGCCCGCCGCGGCCAGCCGCCGGCCGCCGAAGCCGAACACCTCGGCCGACGGTTCGCGCGCGAGCACCTCCGCGACCAGCGCGCCGGCGTACAGATCACCGGACGGCTCGCCGCACGAGAGCATGATGCGCATTGCCGGGGGAATTATCGGAGTGGCTGCTGGAACAGCATCGGATCGACGGCGGTGTTGAACGTGACGGCCTTCAGCGTCCGCTCGAGAATCTGCCGGCCGTCGCGCATCACCGATGCCTTGAACGGCACGTCGATGCCGTTCACCTTGCGGTAATCCGAGAACACTTCTTCCGCCTGCGAAGGGCGCCCGTCCGGGCCAGGCGCCGCGTAGGCCTGCCGCGCGATGCGGTAATCACGATCGATGTAGAGCTTGACGGGATCGAGACCCTGGCCGCTGAACTCGAGCACCTTGAACGCCGCACCTCCTGCGCCGTCCTCCGCGAGCTGGCGCACGGTGACCTTCCCTTCGGCGGCCGCGATCAACAGCGGAAACGTGTCGCGGCGAACCGTCGCCGCGAAGTCGTTGCGCATGGCCGGCGGCGCGGCCGATACGCCAGCCGGATCCCGCACCCACGCCGTGCCCGCGTCGTACGCCTGCACGCTCTGCTGTCCGGCGAAGGTCGCGTCCACGCGGAACTTGTCGGGATAGACCACGTAGGTCTTCGTCGGGATGATCGTCGGCCCGCGAGCGGTCGTCACCGACATGTCGGCGTCGACGACGACGGTGCGAATCGCTTTCAGCGCCTCGAGGCCGCCCTTGGCCTGCACGACACGCTGTACGAGGTCGTTGACCGCGCCCGGCGCGCTCGCGCTGGAAGGTGCGTTTGGGGCGTTTGGCGCGGTCTGGCCGCCCGGAGCGTTCGGCGCCGCGGGACGCGGATTCGCCTGGCCCTGCGTGTACGCGAGGCGGCGCGGGGCCTCGGGCTCTGCGACGGCGCCACGCCGCGTCGGCTGCGGACGCTCGCGCTTCAGGTTCGGCGACATCAGATCCAGCTGGTCGACCGAGATGACTTCGTAGCCGCCGAGCCCCATCTCGATCAGCTGCGACGCGAATGCGCGCGCGTTGCCGACGAGCACGATGGCGAGGCGATCGGGCCTGACGTATTGCCGGGCGACGCGCTGGATGTCGTCGGGCGTCACGGCGAGCACGCGCTCGCGGAACGTGCCAATCTCCGCGATCGGCAGGTCGTAGAACAGCACGTTGAGCACCTGCGTCGCGATCTGATCCGGCGTCTCGATGGTCAGCGGGAAGCTGCCCGCCAGATACGCCTGGGCGTCCGACAGCTCCCGCTCGCCGACGCGCTCGCGAGCGAGGCGCGAGAACTCGTCGATCATCAGCCGCAGCGCCTGGCCGGTCGTGTCGGTGCGCGTGTCGGTTTCCGCCACGAAATCGCCGGCGTCCTTCCGCGCTTCCGCGTTCGCTTCCGCGCCGTAGGTCAGGCCGTACTGCGACCGCAGCACCTGGTGCAGGCGGTTCGCGCCCTCGCCGCCGAGAATCTTCACCGTGAGGTCCCACGTCAGGTAGTCCGCGTGCTTGCGTGGAATCGCGAGCTGGCCGACGCGGATGCTCGTCTGGACCGTGCCCGGCTTGTCCACGATGACGATGCGGCGCGCGGACGGTGGCAGGTCCACCGGGGTCGCCGCCGGAAGATCGCCGCGCGCCCAGCCGCCGAACACACGCTGCGCCGCCGCGAACGCCTCGTCGCTCGTCACGTCGCCGACGATGGCGAGAATCATGTTGTTCGGCACGAAATACTGGCGATGGAACGCCTGCAGGTCCTCGCGTGTCAGCGAGGTCAGCGACTCTTCCGTGCCGCTGCCGGGCAGCCCGTACGGATGAAACCCGTAGACGAGCCGGTCGAAGACGACGTCGGCGATGTAGCCGGGATCGTCGGAGTTGACCCGGAGCGACGAGAGAATCTGGTCCTTCTGCCGCGCGATCTCTTCCGGCGCAAACGACGGGTTGCGCGCGACGTCGGCGACCAGGTCCATGCCGGTCTGAAACGAGTCCTTCATGACGATCGCGTTGACGAACGACAGGTCGGTCGCCGCGCCCGTCCCCAGGTCGCCGCCGATGAAGTCGATCTGATCCGCGATCTGCTGCGCCGTCCGCGTGGTCGTCCCCTGATCGAGCAGCGACGCCGTCAGGTTCGCGACGCCACCCTTCCCCTTCGGGTCCTGCGCCGAGCCGGCGCCGACGAGCAGGCGGATGCTGACGGCCGGCTGCTCGTGGTGCAGCACGGCGACGACGCGCATGCCGTTGGCGAGGGAGCGGATTTCGTAGGGCGGGAAGGTGACCTCGTGCGCCGGAAGCGGCCCCGGCGGCTGCTCCGACGGCCAGTCTCGTGCCTGCGCGCGGGCACTCGTCGCGCAGAGGAGAAATCCCAAAACCCAAATCCCAAATCCCAAATCCCAACGGAGCGTCATCGCACGCCTCCGGCGTTGCCGCCTTTTGGCGTGATGTAGAGCACCGTGCGGTTCTTCTCGGTGAAGTACGTCCTCGCGACGCGCTGAATGTCGGCGGTGGTGAGATTCAGGAAGACGTCGATCTCGTCGTCCGCGGTCCTGACGTCGTTGTGGATGACCGCGGCGTGCGCGAGGTGGAGCGCCTTCTGCTCGTCGCTCTCGCGGCCGATGATGTAGTCGCGCATGAACTGGTTCTTCGCCCGTTCCAGCTCGTGCGCGCTGACCCCCTCGGTCTTCACGCTGTCGAACTGCGAGAGCATCTCGCGCTCGACGGTCGCGAGCGACTGCCCGGCGGGCACGATCGCCACCGCGTAGAACAGGTTCGGGTCCTGCAGGATGTTCGCGCTGCCGAACGCCGCCACCGCGATGCGCTTGTCGTAGACCAGGTCGCGCGTCATCCGCGAGCTCTCGCCGTCGAACAGGATCTTCGACGCCAGGTGCAGCGGATACGAGTCCGGGTGCCCGTCGTACGCCACGTGATAGGCGACGACCACGGCGGGCAGCGGCCATTCCTCCTGGACGGTGGCGCGGCGCTCCTGCGCCTGCTCCGGCTCCCTCGGGATGTCGCGCGGCACCGGTTTGGCCGCCTTCGGCACGCGGCCGAAGTACTGCCGCACCAGCTGCATCGCCTGCTCGGAATCGAAGTCGCCCACGATGGTGACCACGGCGTTGTCCGGCACGTAGTACGTGTCGTGGAAGTCGCGGACGTCCTGCAGCGACGCGGACTCCAGGTCCTTCATGCTGCCGATCGTCGGATGCTTGTAGGGATGCGTGGTGAACGCGCGGTCGAAGAGGATCTCGTTCAACCGGCCGTAGGGCTGGTTGTCCACGCGCAGGCGGCGTTCCTCCTTGACGACTTCGCGCTCCTTCTCGAACGCGTCGCGGTCCACGCGGAGCGTCGCCATCCGGTCCGCCTCGAGCCAGAGCGCGCGCGGCAGGTACTGCGAGGGCAGCGTCTCCCAGAAGACCGTCGCGTCTTCCTGCGTGTACGCGTTGCTCCGGCCGCCGATGCTCGCGATGATCGACGTGTGCGACTCGGGCTGCACGTTCTTCGAGCCCTTGAACATCATGTGCTCGAACAGGTGCGCGAACCCGGTGCGCCCCGGCCGTTCGTCCCGCGACCCCACGTGATACCAGACCGAGAGGTGCACGATGGGCGTCGAGTGATCCTCGGACACGATCACGCGCAGCCCGTTGGGGAGCGTCGTGATCTCGTATTCGAGCTTCGGAGGGTGGACGAAGGCGGACAGCGGCGCGACGAGCGCCGCTACGCCGGCGAGCAGCAGGAGGAGAAGGACGGCGCGGCGCACGTTTCTATCATCCCCTTTTTCCTATCGGCTGACGAAGCGGAAACCGGCGCTCAACCAGCTCAGCGAAGACAGATCGAGCGGATACGGATCGATCCTCCGTTCGCCCGCGATCATCAACTCGATGGCGCCGCGTTCGCCATCGAAACGCACGCCGGCTTCGATGCGGCCGCCGGTCTGCGCGCCCCGGTTCCTGCTGCCATCGACGCCAAGGTGCCGCACGTTTCCGCCTGAAATCACGCTGACGTGCGCACGCACCGGCACGCGCACGTCGAGCCCGCCGTTGGCCTCCCACGTGTAGTCCACGTTCGACTTCAGGAGCACGCCGAGCACGTTGCCGTGCGGCCGGAACGTCACCGCGCGGGCGCGAACGTCGTGTTCGACGGCGAGACCCAGCATGTTCCAGTCCACCGGCGCGCGCTTGAAGCGATCGCTGAGATGCCGCGACGTGTGGTGCAGCACCGTCGTGAGCTCGGTGCCGTGGGTGCGCACGGACGCCGAGACGTCGAGCAGGTAGTTGCCCTGGTTGGGATCGAAATTCCGGAACTCCTGGCCGAGCACCGCCTCGTAGTTGGCGGCGAACCTCGCCCGGCCGATGCCGTAGTCGACGAAATCCATCTCGCCGCCGAAATTCGTGTCCCAGACGAACCGCGGATCCTGCTGCGAGAGATGCTCGGCGCCGAGGTGAAAGTCGTAGCGCGGGAAGAATTGAATCGTTCCCTGGGCCGCTGCGGGAGACACGCCCGCCAGGATGGCGAGCGCCGCGAGCACCCGGCGAGTCACTCGCTGCCCTTCGAGCCCTGCAGCGCGGCCAGCTTTGCTTCGAGCTCCTCGAGCCGCTTCTTCAGCTCGGGCAGGCGCCGGTAGACGGCCGCCGCGCGCCGCCACTCGCGCGCCTCGATCGCCGGATACCCGGCGACCATCGTCCCGGGGTCAACGGAGTTGGTGATGCCCGATTGCCCGACCGCGACCACGCCACGGCCAATCGTCAGGTGCCCGCCCACACCCACCTGGCCGCCGAACATCACGTCGTCGCCAATCTCGCTGCTGCCGGCGATGCCGACCTGCGCGGCCATCAACACGTTGCGGCCGACGACGACGCCGTGCGCGATCTGCACGAGGTTGTCGATCTTGGTGCCCGCCTTGATGCGCGTCTCTCCCACCGCGGGACGATCGACGGTCGTATTCGCGCCGAGCTCCACGTCGTCTTCGATGACGACCGTCGCGACCTGTGGAATCTTCTCGTGCGTGCCGTCGCCGCGCCGGACGAATCCATAGCCGTCGCCGCCGACGACCACGCCGTTCTGGAGCACCACGCGATCGCCAATGGTGACGCGCTCGCGGATGGCCACGTTCGAGTGGATCACGCAGTCGGCGCCGACGCGGGCGCCCGGGCCAATCGTGACGTTTGGAAAGACGATCGTGCGATCGCCAATAATCGCTTCCTCCCCGACGGCCACGAACGCGCCGATCGAGGCGCCGGCGCCGATGGTCGCATCGCGTGCGACCGCGGCCATCGCGTGGACGCCGGGCCGCGGTTTCCACTCCGGGGCGAAGAGGCCGACCGCGCGCGCGAACCCGAGGTACGGGTCGGGGGTGCGCAGGACCGGCATCGACGGTGTCGGCGCATCATCGCGCAGAAGAACCGCGGAGGCGCGGGTCGTCGCGAGCGCGGGGAGGTACTTCGGGTTGGCGACGAACGTCAGGTCGCCGGGGCCGGCGTCTTCGATGCCCGCCACGCGCACGATCTCGACCTCGCCGTCGCCTTCGAGCCGACACGCGAGCCGTTCGGCCAGCTCCCGCAGCTTCATCGTGGGATGAGCGGCAGCATATCAGAGGTGGGAGTTACGACGCGTGCCGCACCGCGACGCGTTCGAAGAACGTGGAGAGGTGCTGCAGGCGCAGCTGCGTGGCGATTTCGTGGACGTGGCGGTCGCGCGCCTCGCCCTTCAGCGAGGCGGCCTCACGCAGCTTGGTCAGCGGCTCGCACGGCTGCCCGGTCCACACCACCTCGCGCAGGCCCTGCAGGGCGCCGCGAATCGACAGCCAGTGGCCCATCACGCGGAATGCGAAGTAGTAGCCGATGACGTTCGGTCCCGGAAGCAGGATGAGCGCGATGGAGCCGATCAGCAGCACGCTGTCGACCGCAAGCCACAGGCGATGGCGTTCCCAGTCGCGCTGCAGCGTGCGCCGAATCAGCGTGTGCGTTTGTTCGAAGGTGAGGTCCTGCGGGTGAAACGCGACGACCGCCTTCTCGCGCCGGAGGTTCCACAGCAGGCGCTGCTCGGCGATCCGCTCCGCCACCCACCCCATGATCCAGTCCTGCAGTCGTCCGAAGCGCGTGTGCGAGCGCGCGTCGGCCGAGGGACCGCTGCGGCGACGCTCCTCCGCCTGGTGGAGCATCACCGCAAACTGGTAACGGATGCGTCCGATGATTCCCGTCGAGCCGGGCGTGACCGGCGGCGCCTCCACCGCCGACTCGCAATAGAGCTCGTACCGGTCGGGCCCGATCGGTATCACGAACACGTCCATAGAAAAGGTTTCAGGTATCGGGTGTCAGGTGTCAGCAGGTATCAGGATAGCCTGATACCTGGACCACGCCTGCCACCTGACACCTGATACCTCACTGAAGCCGTCAAATCGCCGTGCGTCGTCCGGAGATCAGGTTCACGAGGAACAGCACCACGACGATGACGAGCAGCACGTGAATGATGCCGCCGGCGACGTGGAACGCGAACCCGAGCGCCCAGAACAGCAATAACAGGACGATGAGCGTCCAGAGCATGATGAGCCTCCCCTGACAGCCGGACTGTTTGTTCCTCGACCAATGCTCGGTATGCCCGGGCACGGTCGAGGAGCCGGCTTCACCAGGGAAGGCGCAAGCGGTATGCCGGAAAGGAGATCCGGTCGAGCTCGCGTTACTGCCGGCGTCGGCGCTGCGGTTCCGCTCGAAGCGTGGTGGACATGACGGGTTTACCGGCAGCCTCCCAGGCGCCGGTAATCATCGCCGCGACCGCGGCGATCGAATCGTTCAGCCGGCGTTCCATCACCGCGCGGTTGGCCGCGAAGAACGACTGATAGTACGCGTCGTCGTAGACGTCGCGATCGCCAATCGCGTCGCGATCCGCCTTCAGCAGCGCCGGGACGAGCTGCGTGTCCTGCAGGAGGGCGTCGAACAGGAAGCCGCGCGGATCCTTGATGGGCGCGATGGCCTTCGGCGCGATGGTCAGCTGATTCACATATCGCTCGAACAGGACGGCTTCCCATCGCGAGTGCACGCCCCACTGCTGCGTGAGCTGGCCGTCGTAGTTCGCCACGCCGTGCAGCGGCACGTGCGCATCGGAGGTGTAGTGCGCGAGCCAGGCCGAGAACAGGATGACGTCCAGGTGCGCGGTGGGACCGAAGCCGCCGCGGCGCGGGTAGGCGTCGAACGCCCGTCGAAGCGAGCCGTACACCTCTTCGGCGGTCCAGGGCACCGTCCCGGCGTCGCGCATCCGCGCGGCGCCGAACTTGGCCAGCGCGGCGGTGTAATCGCGCGGCAGCCCGGTGAACGGGTACTGCCCGAAGCCCGGCGAGTCCATGTCGACGAAGTGGTGCGGCCGCTCCTCTTCCCACCCCGCGATGATCCACGTGTCGGGATCGATCGCGCGTTCGACGACTTCCGCGCGGTGCGCGTCGAACAGCGGGCGGAGCTCCACGGGGAGGAGCGCGATGGCGCGGTCCATGATGAACTTGTGCGCCGAGATGCCCCACGCCTGCGCGGGACGCGGAACGATCAGCAACAGCAGCACGACGAAGGTGGCGGCTCGCATGCGGCAATTATCGCCCGAAGCGATCGCTCGCATCCGGTGCCAGGCGCGCTTCGGTAGAGTCCGCCTTCAGGCGGACCGTATAGTGAGCCATGCGGATCGGCGCGCACATGTCCATCGCGGGCGGCGTCTCGAAGGCCGTCGATCGCGCGGTCGTGCACGGATGCGAGGCGCTGCAGATCTTCACGAAGAACGCGAACCAGTGGCGCGGCAAGCCGCTCGAGCGCGCTGAAGTCCGGCTGTTCCGCGAGCGCATCGAGCAGACCGGCATCACGCCGGTCGTCTCGCACGCGAGTTACCTGATCAACCTGGCGACGACGTTCCCGGTCCTGCGCGAACAGTCGATCGCCGCGTTCGTGGACGAGATCGATCGCGCCGAAGCGCTCGGCCTGCTTGGCGTCGTCATTCACCCCGGCACCTGCACGGCGGGGCCCGATGACGACGCGTTGCGCCTGATCGCGGACGCGATTCGCGTGGCCTTCAAGGCGCGGCCCCGTGGAAAGACGATGGTGCTGCTGGAGCACACCGCGGGCCAGGGACGCTCGCTCGGTCATCGGTTCGAGCACCTGGCCGCCATCATCGGCCGCCTGCGCGGGTCGAAACGCATCGGGGTCTGCCTCGATACCTGCCACCTGGTCGCGTCGGGCTACGACATCACGACGGAGTCCGGCTACCGCGACACGTTCGAGCAGTTCGATCGCATCGTCGGCATCGAGCGGCTGAGGGCGTTTCACGGCAACGACTCGAAGCGGCCGTGCGCCAGCCGCGTCGATCGCCACGAGCACATCGGACAGGGCTGCATCGGGCTCGATCCCTTCCGCCGGCTGCTGCACGACGCGCGGTTCGAGGGGCTGCCGATCCTGATTGAAACGGAGAAGACGCACGGCGCCGAGAAGAGAGGCGCGGTCGTCGCGGACCCGCTCGATGTCAGGAACCTGGAGACGCTGAGACGACTGCGGACTGGGTGAAGTTGCGCGCGGCCACGCCCGGGCCGCCGACAAAGCGCATGTCGCCGACGGTCACGCGCGCGCCGCCCGGGCCCGGCTCGATCGTCCAGAACGGGAAGCGCGACCAGACGAGGAACGCGCGGATGTTCGGCGCCTCGCGGACGGCCGCGACGCGCGGATCGGTGTCGTGCTTCGGCACCTCGGCGACGTCGAATCGCACGCTCCTTGGCTGCCACGTGAACGTCCCCGTCTCGTACCGATCGCCGGCGTCGATAATCACCTGCCGGCGCAGCGGCGTGAGCGGCACCGGCCCGACCATCAGCGCCCGCGGCGGCGTTCCTTCGACCTGCTGCCACCGGTCCACGATCTCCGTGCGTGCCGCGCGCGCCGACACGATCATGACGGCCACGTAGACCGCCGCGAGCAGCAGCGATCCGCGGGCCGGTTTCGCGGAGCGCCGTTGCCGCGCGAGCCAGACGCCGGCGCCAAGCACCACCCACAGCCACGGGTCGATGATGAACAGGACGTCGCCATAGAACCAGTGCTGGCTGAACGGCATCAGCAGTCGCACGCCGTAGTTGTTCAGCAGGTCCATCAGCACGTGAAGGATCACACCGATGTAGGAGAGCGCCAGGATCTGCCGCGGCCGCACCTCGGCGCGGCGGCGTGACGCGAGCACGATGATGCCGGTCAGCAGCAGCGGCAGGAGAAGGTCGGCCAGCACGCCATGCGTCCATCCGCGGCGGAACGCCACCGAGGGCGTGCTGGTGGCGAAGACCAGCACGTCGATGTCCGGAAGGTTCGACGCGATCATCAGCGTCGCGCTGCCGAGCGGTGTCCGCCGCTTGAGGCCCGCCTCGCCGAGCGCTGCCCCGACGAGCGTATGACAGAGGTTATCCACCGATGCGTAGCGGCCGACCTTCAGGCCGGCCTGCCGCTTCCGAAAACACCAGCGCCTCGAACACCAGGATGCGCGCGCCCGCCTTCCACGCGTCGCGCGGGAGTCGCGCCTTGAGGCACGTGTGCTCGAGAAAGGTCTCGCGATCCCACGCGTGCTCCGCCGCGACCTGCGGGAGCAGCAACCCGCGCGCGCGCCCGCGCTCGACGATGAGGCCATGCCGGCCCACTTCGATCTCGTCGATCGACACGACCGGCCGCTCCGGCGTCAGCAGCGAGATCTCGATGTGCAGAAACGCGAGCTCGTCGAGCGTCACAGGTGGAAATCGCGGATCGGAATCGGCGACCGCGCCGCCGAGGTGCACGAGCGTCTTGCCGAGCGGCAGATCGACGGTGAGGCGGCCGAGGCACCCGCGCAAGTCCTCGCCGGAGTGAATCGAGACGAACGCTCCGCACCTGAGCGCGAGCGGTCCCGTGCAGGAGACGTCCGAGAGACGAAGGCCCGCGACGCGCGCCTCGAGCGCCTCCCGCGCGAGCGCCAGCAGCAGCTGTTGTTCGTCTTCGCTGACCATGTCATTCACCAGATCGCAGCGGCCATATACCCGACGACGGAGGACTTGTCGCCGCTGACATCGCCCGAATCGGCGTACTTCAACACGCGCGCGCCCGTCGCGCCCAGCTGACGCGCCGCGTGCAGCACCGCGACGATCGGGCCGCCGCCGCACGCGTGGTGCGGCTCCCGCTCGAGCGCCTGCATCAGGCCGTCGGCATCGAGCCGTTCGACGTGCTCGAGCACGACCGCGTCCATCATCGCAGCTGTCTGCGCGTCCTGGTAGTGCGACAGATCGCTGCTCGCGACGAGTAAAGGCCGGGGCGACCCTTCAGGTCCGCCCTCCGCCCCGAGCGTGCGCGCGAGCGCATCGCCGAGGCCGAACGCGGTGTCGCGCGACTGGTAGCCCATCACCATCGGCACAATCGGCACGCCGGGCAGCAGGTGCGCGACAAACGGGAGCTGCATCTCGAGCGAATGCTCCCGGCCGTGCGCCTGCCGGTGCTCCCCGATCTCGGCCGACGCGGCCGCGATGCGCCCGGCGAGCGCCTCGTCCACGTGTATCGGCCCGAACGGCGTCTGCCATGCGCCGCGCGGCCAGATCGACACGCCAGTGAAGCCGACGAAGTGCGACGGCCCCACGAGGATCGCGGCGCGGTACGGCCGCTCGCTGACGGCCTTGTACGCGAAGGCCGCCACCGGGCCCGAATATTTCAGCCCCGCATGGGGCGCGACGATCGCGATGGGCGCCGGCAGCGCGTCGATCGCCGCGCCCGCCACGTAGCCGTCCACCTCGCGACCGAGGCGATCCGCGGCCGCGGGGTACCACGTCCCCGCCACCGCCGCAGGCCGAACGTCGCTGGCCATCCGCGTAGCGTACGCAATTCAAAATGCAAAATGCAAAATGCAAACCCTACGTGGCTCGCCGCATCGGTGTGAATGTCGCGACGACGGTCACCCATGCCGCCGCGCACATGCACGGTTTGCATTTTGCATTTTGCATTTTGCATTACGATGGCGTCGTGCCAACGACGCTCACCATCGCCGACGTCGAGCGCATCGCCGCGCTCGCGCAGCTCGAGCTGACCGACGAGGAGAAGCACCTCTTCACCAGGCAGCTTGCCGACATCCTGCATTACGCCGAGCAGGTGCAGGCGATCGATACGAGCGGCGTTCCCGCGACGGCCCACGTCAACGCCGCGCAGCGGACCGAGCGCGACGACGAGCCGCGCCCCTCGCTGCCGACCGAGGATGCGATGGCCAACGCGCCCGACGCGGCGCCCGATGCGGGACTCTTCCGCGTGCCCCGGGTCATCGGCGGATGAGCGTCCTCGACGCGACGGCGACCACGCTCCGCAACGAGATCGCCGCCGGCGGCCTGTCGGCGGTCGAGGCGTGCCGTGCCGCGCTCGATCGCATCGCGTCGGTCAACGGCGCGCTGAACGCGTTCAACCTCGTGGACGGCGACCGCGCGCTCGATCGCGCCGGGGAGATCGATCGCCGCCGCGCCGCCGGTGAGTCGCCCGGCCCCCTGGCGGGCGTCCCGATTGCGCTGAAGGACAACATGGACGTCCGTGGGATGCGGACGACCGCCTCGTCGCGCATCCTCGAGCACTTCGTGCCGCCGTACGACGCGACCGTCGTGCGCCGGCTCGAACGCGCCGGCGCGGTCATCGTCGGCAAGACCAACTGCGACGAGTTCGCGATGGGATCGTCCAACGAGAACTCGGCGTTCGGTCCCGTTCACAACCCGTGGGCGCTGGACCGGATTCCCGGCGGGTCGAGCGGCGGATCGGCGGCGGCCGTCGCGTCGCGCTGTGTGCCGCTCGCGCTCGGCTCCGACACCGGCGGTTCCATCCGGCAGCCCGCCGCCTGCTGCGGCGTCGTCGGGCTCAAGCCGTCGTACGGCCGCGTATCGCGCTACGGACTGCTCGCCTTCGCGTCCTCGCTCGATCAGATCGGTCCCTTCGCGCGGACGGTCGCTGACGCCGCGCTCACGCTGACGGTGCTCGCCGGCGCCGACCCCTGCGACGCGACGACCGCGAACGAGCCGGTTCCCGATTTCGCGGCCGCGTTGACCGGCGGCGTGAACGACATCCGCATCGGCGTGCCGCGCGCGTTCGTCACCGAAGGCGTCGACAGCCAGGTGCGCCGGGCGTACGACGAGGCGCTCGACACGTTGCGGCGCGCGGGCGCCACGCTCGTCGACATCGATCTGCCCCACGCGAAATACGCGGTGCCTGTGTATTACCTGGTGTGTACCGCCGAAGCGAGCTCGAACCTTGCGCGCTACGACGGCGTGAAGTACGGCTACCGGTCCGGCGCGGCGAAAGACAGCCTCAAGGAGATGTACAGCCGGACGCGCGACGAGGGGTTCGGCCCCGAAGTCAAGCGGCGCATCATGCTCGGCACCTACGTGCTCAGCGCCGGCTACTACGACGCGTTTTACCTGAAGGCGCTGCAGGTGCGCACGCTGCTGCGGCGCGACTACGACCAGGCGTTCGAGCGCGTGGACGTCGTCGCCATGCCGACGATGCCGACGCCGCCGTTCAGGCTCGGGGAGAAGGCGTCCGATCCGCTTCAGATGTATCTCGGCGACATCTTCACGGTCAGCGCCAATCTCGCGGGGCTGCCGGGCATCAGCGTGCCGTGCGGCTTCTCGGACGACGGGCTGCCGATCGGCTTTCAGTTGATGGGACGGATGTTCGACGAGGCGACGCTGCTGCGAGTTGCCGACGCGTACCAGCGCGCGACCGACTGGCATACGAGGAGGCCAGGCGGACCTGAAGGTCCGCCTCTACGACAGTCCGCACGACACGATCGTGTCCGATCGTAGAGGCCGGCCTTCAGGCCGGCCTACTTGAACCAGTTTCTCAGCGCGACGGCGAGCTTGTCGTCGTACTCGGTGGCGTGCATCGGGGTAATCGACACGTACCCGTTGTTGACGGCCCAGACGTCGGTTCCCTGCGCGGCCGACGCCCCCTCCTTGTAGACGCTCCAATACACGGTTCGATCCGTTCCCGGCCGCGTCGTCTCCGCGAACGTTTCCGTGCCGGCGCGAACGGGCGCCTGCGTCGTGACCTGCAGTCCCCGGTAACCGCCCGGGGGCATCGGCGGAATGTTCACGTTGAGAAACGTCTGCGGCGGCAGGCCGCGATCGCGCACCTGGCGCACGATGGCCACGACCTGCTGCGCCGCGGACGCGAAATCGCGCGGGACACCCGCGGCGGCCATCGACGTGGCGACCGCCGGCACCCCTTCCATGACCGCCTGGCGCGCGGCGCCAACCGTGCCGCTGAGATATGCCGACGTCCCGACGTTGTACGCCGTGTTGATGCCCGTGACGACCAGGTCGGGGCGCGGCATCACGATGTTCTTGATCGCAATCTGGATGGTGGTCGCTGGTGTTGCGGTCAGGCCGATGGCGCGAAGACCCCCGGCGAGCGTGACGTCGGTGCGGGCAATCGGCAGCACCGCCGTCAGCCCCTGGCTGACACCGCTTTGATCCTCCGCGGGAGCGACGACGATCACCTCGCCCACAGGCTTGAGCGCGTCGGCGAGCACCGGCAGCGCCGGCGCCCTGACGCCATCGTCGTTGCTGATGAGGATGCGGTAGGGCCGCGTCGACTGCGTGGCCGCGACGGCCAGCAGGCACACGGCCGCGATGGCCGTGCACCCGAGGATAAGACTAGGTGCTTTTCGCGCGAGGTGGGGGAACCTCATAGAGCACGAGATTGCGGCGCACTTCCTCCATCGCAATGCGCTCGGCCTTGTGAGGAAGCGCCCGGGCCACTTCGCCGGCCTCGAGCAATTCGTCGAGGCGGACCGTGGCGCCGCGCCGCAACTGCTTCGCGCGCATGGCCGCGACGTCGACAAACAGGAAACGGCTTTCAATGGGCGGCGCCTTCTGCCTCGGGGCCGGTGAGGCTTCGGATTCGGCTGCGGGATCGAGAACCTCGTCGTTGGCGTCCATCAAGATCAGAGCGTAGCACGAGGGCGAGAGAGGGCGGGAGAGGGCGGGCCTGGACGGCCCGCCCGGAAACCGTTACGCCGCGACTTCGACGTTGATCGTGCGCGGCTTCGCTTCCTCGCGGAACGGCAGCTTCACGGTGAGCACGCCGTTCTTGTAGTCGGCGGTCACCTTCGATGCATCGACCGTGTTCGGCAAGGTGAACGAGCGGTGGAACGTACCGTAGGTCCGCTCGACGCGGCGATAGTTCTCTTCCTTCACGGCGGCGTCGAACGTCTTGTTGCCCTTCAGCACGAGCGTGCTGTTCTCGACGATGACCTCGATGTCCTCGCGGGTCATGCCGGGCAGCTCGGCCTTCAGGACGAGGTCGTGGGTCTCGGTCTCGAAGATGTCGACCGCGGGAGCCCAGCTTCCACGGAAGCCGGTGTCCTCGTCGCGGAGGTACGCGTCGCCGAAGAGCCGCGCCACGCGGTCCTGCATCGCGGACAGTTCACGGAACGGATCGACCTTGACGATGGGCATTGTTCGTTTCTCCTTGTTCAGGCGGGCCTGAAGGCCCGCCGCTACGTTCGTCGTGTCGTGAAGGCGTGTGTCGTAGAGGCGGACCTTCAGGTCCGCCTTCGAATTACGCGTCGACGACTTCGCCTTCCTTGATGTCATCGTCGTGCTTCGCCGAGGCCGCGGCATGCGCGGCGTTGGCTTCGGACTGCGTGTAGAGCTGTTCGGCCATCGCGTGCGACGCCTTCTGCAGGTCGTCGGTCGCGCGACGGATGGCGTCGAGGTCGTCGCCCTTCGCCGCTTCACGCAGCGTGGCGATGGCGCTCTCGATGCGGCTCACGTCGGTCGCGGGCAGCCGATCGCGGTTCTCGTTGACCGTCTTCTCCACCGAGTAGGCGAGCGAGTCGGCGATGTTGCGCGCGTCGATCACGTCGCGACGGCCCTTGTCGTCCGCCGCGTGCGCTTCCGCGTCCTTCACCATGCGGTCGACGTCGTCCTTGCTGAGGCCGGACGAGCCGGCGATGGTGATCTTCTGCTCCTTGCCCGTCGCGACGTCCTTCGCCGAGACGTTGACGATGCCGTTGGCGTCGATGTCGAACGCGACCTCGATCTGCGGCAGGCCACGCGGCGCCGGCGGGAGGCCGACGAGCTGGAAGCGTCCCAGCGTCCGGTTGTCGCGCGCCATCTGGCGCTCGCCCTGCAGCACGTGCACCTCGACGCTCGTCTGGTTGTCCGTCGCCGTCGAGAAGACCTCGCTCTTGCGCGTCGGGATCGTGGTGTTGCGCGTGATCAGCGCCGTCATGACGCCGCCGAGCGTTTCGATGCCGAGTGAGAGCGGCGTCACGTCGAGCAGCAGCACGTCCTTGACTTCGCCCTTGAGGACCCCGCCCTGGATGGCCGCGCCGACGGCGACGACCTCGTCGGGGTTCACGCCCTTGTGCGGCTCCTTGCCGAAGTAGTCCTTCACGATCTGCTGGATCTTCGGGACGCGCGTCGAGCCGCCCACGAGGACCACTTCGTCGATGTCCGACGGCTTCACACCGGCGTCGGCGAGCGCCTGCTTCAGCGGCGCCATCGAGCGCTGCAGGAGGTCGTCCACGAGCGATTCGAACTTCGCCCGCGTGAGCCTCATCTGCAGGTGCTTCGGGCCGTGCTGATCGGCGGTCACGAACGGCAGGTTGATGTCGGTCTCCATCACGGTGGAGAGCTCGATCTTCGCTTTCTCCGCCGCTTCCTTCAGGCGCTGCACGGCCATCCGGTCCTTGCCGAGATCGATGCCGTCGGTCTTCTTGAATTCAGCCACCATCCAGTCGATGACGCGCTGATCGAGATCGTCACCGCCGAGATGCGTGTCGCCGTTGGTCGCCTTCACCTCGACGATCCCCTCGCCGACCTCGAGAACCGAGATGTCGAACGTGCCGCCGCCGAAGTCGTAGACGGCAATCGTTTCGTCCTTCTTCTTGTCGAGGCCGTAGGCGAGCGCCGCCGCCGTCGGCTCGTTGACGATGCGGAGGACGTTCAACCCGGCAATCCTGCCGGCGTCCTTCGTGGCCTGCCGCTGGGCGTCGTTGAAGTACGCGGGCACGGTGACGACCGCGTCGGTGACCTTCTCACCGAGGTAGTCCTCGGCCGCGGTCTTCAGCTTCTGAAGAATCATCGCGGAGATCTCGGGCGGCGAAGACTTCCTGCCGCGGACCTCCACCCACGCGTCGCCGTTGTCTGCCTTCACGACCGTGTACGGCACGCGCGAGGCTTCCTGTGGAATCTCGCCGTGCTTCCGGCCCATGAAGCGCTTGATCGAGAAAATGGTGTTCTCGGGGTTGGTGACCGCCTGCCGCTTGGCAACCTGGCCGACCAGCCGCTCACCCTCTTTCGCGAAACCGACGACGGAAGGCGTGGTGCGTCCACCCTCCTGGTTCACGATGACGGCGGGCTCCCCGCCTTCCATGACCGCGACGACCGAGTTCGTGGTGCCGAGGTCGATTCCAATAACTTTGCTCATGGCTTGTTCTGCTCCAGGAGCTCTGTTGGCTCCGAGGACATTCTAGCAAGATATGAGTGTAAGTCAAGCATCTTATATGCGTCTATCATGCGCATATCTAAATCGTTGGGCTGACAGGGGCTGAGCTGACCGCCGAGCTCGCCCTTCGCAGCTCGTGAGAACATAGGACTTCGCGCGATGGCGCCCTTCACCCTTATTCCCTCCGCCGAAGTCACCGACCTGGCCGACGACGTGCGCGAACTCTTCGAGGAGCTCGCCTCGACCCTGAACAGCGACCAGCGCGCCTACGGGGGCGAATGTCACCCGGCGCTCGACGTGTTCGAGACCGACACCGCCGTCGAAATCGTCATGGACGTCGCCGGCATCTCGCCCGAGGCGGTGCGTGTCGTGTTTCGCGCGGGCGTGGTGCTGATCGTGGGCGAAAAGGCCCCGTCGGTGGCGCGCGCGCCGCAGGCCTTTCACCTGGTGGAGCGGGAATTCGGCCGGTTTGCGCGCGGCGTCCGTGTCAACGGCGCATTCGACGCGCAGGGCGGGCGCGCCACGATGCGCGACGGCGAGCTGATGATCGTCCTTCCGAAGCGCGCCGACCGTCGCGGACAGCCGCATCGCATCCCCATCGGGACCGGCGCCCCGCGCCCCGCATGAACATCCTGTTCATCGGCGACATCGTCGGACGTCCGGGTCGCGACCTCGTGCAGAAGGGGCTGCGCGGGCTCGTTGAGCACTTCGACATCGACGTGACCATCGCCAACGCCGAGAACTCCGCGGCGGGCTTCGGCATCACGCGGGACATCGGCGACACGATCCTCGAATGGGGCGTGGACGTGATGACGTCGGGCAATCACATCTGGGACAAGAAGGAAGCGCTCGAGTACATCGCCACCGAGCCGCGGTTGCTGCGTCCGGCCAACTACCCGGCCGGCGTGCCTGGCCGCGGGTCCTACGTCGCGCAGACGCGCGACGGCCGGGCAGTGGGGGTGATCAACATAATGGGCCGCGTGTTCATGACGCCGATCGACGATCCGTTTGCCGTCGTGCTGCGCGAGATCGAAGCCATTCGCCACCGTACGCGCGTCATCTTCGTCGACATGCACGCCGAGGCGACGAGCGAGAAGATTGCGATGGGCTGGCATCTCGACGGAAAGGTGACGGCCGTGATCGGCACGCATACGCACGTGCAGACGGCCGACGAACGCGTCCTGCCGCACGGGACCGCATACCTGACCGACGCGGGCATGACCGGCCCGCACGATTCGATCATCGGGATGGAGAAGGACCCGTCGCTCGCGCGCTTTCTCAGCGGGATGCCGACGAAGTTCGAGCCCGCGTCGGGCAATCCCCGGTTGAACGGCGCGGTCGTCGAGGCGGACGACAAGACCGGGCGCGCGACGAAGATCACGCGCATCAGCTACTCGGCGAACGAACTTGACCAACTCGCTCTTCGACCTGCCGTTCGAGGAACCCTCCTCCGCTGACGCGACGGAGGGCAAGCCGCCGGAGCCTGAGGATCCAGGCCGGGAACCGGGATCCGGGATCCGGGATCCGGTCGCTGCCGAGCCTCGCCGTGTGTATTCGGTCTCGCAGCTGACCGACCGCGTCCGCACGCTGCTCGAGGAACGCTTCTTCGAAATCTGGGTCGAGGGGGAGATCTCGAACTGCTTCGTGGCCAAGACCGGACACATCTACTTCACGCTCAAGGATGCCAACGCACAGATCAAGGCCGTCATGTTCCGCTCGGATGTGCGCTACCTGCGCTTCACGGTGCAGGACGGCCTGAGCGTTGTCGCGCGCGGACGCCTCACCGTCTACGACCCGAAGGGCGAATATCAGATCGTCTGCCAGCATCTCGAGCCCGAGGGGCTCGGCGCGCGGCAGCTCGCCTTCGATCAGCTCAAGGAACGCCTCGCGGCCGAAGGACTGTTCGACGCGCGGCGCAAGCGCCCGCTGCCGTCGCTGCCGCGCAAGATTGGCGTCGTCACCTCGCTCGACGGCGCCGCCGTGCGCGACATCATCAAGGTGCTGAGGGGCCGCTACGCCAACGCGCACATCGTCATCCGGCCCGCGCGCGTGCAGGGGGAAGGCGCGGCGCTCGAGATTGCGCGGGCGATGGCCGCCATCGGCAAGGTGACGGGCGTGGACGTCGTCATCGTCGGGCGCGGCGGCGGATCCATCGAGGATCTCTGGGCGTTCAACGAGGAGGTGGTGGCTCGCGCGATTGCCGGCTGCCCGGTGCCGACGATTTCCGCCGTCGGCCACGAGACCGACGTGACGACTGCGGATTTCGTGGCGGACCTGCGGGCCCCGACGCCATCGGCGGCCGCGGAGATGGTGGTCGCGCGCAAGGACGATTTCTGGGCGCGGATCGATCGGCTCGGCCATCGCGTCGAGGCCGCGATGAGCGGCCGCCTGCACCGGATGCGGGCGAGGCTCGGCGGCATCGAGTCGCGCCCGGGCTACGCGGGATTCGAGATGCGCATCGCGATGCGCGGCCGGCGCGCCGACGACCTCTCGCATCAGCTGCTCCGCGCGTTGCGGACGCGGCTCGGCCGGCGCGAGCGTGCCTATCAGATGCTGCGCCTGGCGCTCGAAACGTTCGACGTGCGCC
This sequence comes from Vicinamibacterales bacterium, assembly GCA_035635535.1. GTDB lineage: Bacteria > Acidobacteriota > Vicinamibacteria > Vicinamibacterales > UBA2999 > Gp6-AA40. The sequence goes on from DASQAX010000385.1 coordinate 25,456, forward strand.
GGCGTTTCGGCACCATCCGCACGAGGCTCGTCGCCGCGGACGGACGCCTCCGCTCCTCGGCCGACCGGCGTATCCATGCCGCCGACGCGCGGTTCCGCGCGACCGCCGCGCGGCTCGACAGTCTCAGTCCGCTTGCGGTCCTCGGGCGCGGCTATGCCGTCTGCTGGAATGCGGACCGCACCGCGATCGTCCGCGACGCCGCGTCGGTGCGGCGCGGCGAGCAGGTCCATGTGAAACTCGAGCGCGGTGAATTAGACTGCGAGGTAGTCGACCGCGGGCAGCCGGCACCGGGCAGCGACGAATAATGGCGTTCCACCTGCTGCACGTCTCTGCCTCTGCCAGCTGCCTGCTGCCTGCTGCCAGCTGATCATGGATTCCACGATCAAGGATTTCGAGGCCGCGATCGCCGAGCTCGAGACGATCGTCAAGAAGCTCGAGGAAGGCGACCTGCCGCTCGAGACCTCACTGCAACTGTACGAGCGGGGCGTGCAGCTGTCGCGCTTCTGCCACGCACAGCTCGAGCAGGCGGAGAAGCGCATCGAGATCCTGAACGAACGCGGCGGCCTGACGCCCGCGCCGGCCAACTTCGGCGCCGATGACGCTTCGACGGGTGCAGCGCCCTCCCGCGCGCAGCCGCGGGACGAAACGAGCGAGGGCCGCGGGCGGCGATGAACGCCGCCGATGATCTGACGGAGTACCTCACCGCGCGGCGATCGGACATCGACGCCGCCCTTCTGGCAGCGCTTCCCGTCGGACCCAACTGCCCGGCCAGCGTGGCCGACGCGATGCGCTACAGCGTCACCGCCGGCGGCAAGCGGCTGCGGCCGATTCTCTGTCTCGCGAGCGCGGAGGCCGTCGGCGGCGATTACCGCCCCGCGATGCCCGCCGCGTGCGCCCTCGAGTTCATCCACACCTACTCGCTGATTCACGACGACCTGCCAGCGATGGACAACGACACGCTGCGCCGCGGCCAGCCGACGCTGCACGTCGTCGCGGGCGAGGGGATGGCGATTCTGGCCGGCGACGGGCTGCTCACCGAGGCGTTCGCGCTGATGGCGCGCGAACCGAAGAGCGTGGATCCGGACGTCCTCGCGCGCAAGGTGCGCATCATCGGCATCATCGCGACGGGAGCGGGCGCCGCGGGGATGGTCGGCGGCCAGGCGATCGATCTCGCGTGCGTGACGCCGGATCGCAACGGCGCGCTGGCCCCGCCGCTCGATGCGGACGGGTTGCGCGCCATGCACGCGCGGAAGACCGGCGCGCTCATCCGCGCATCGGCGATGTCGGGCGCGGTCATGGGCGGCGGCAGCAACGCGCAGATCGACGCCATCGACGTCGCGGCGTCGGAGTTCGGCCTTGCGTTTCAGATTGTCGACGACGTGCTGGACGTGGAAGGAGCATCGGCGGAGCTCGGGAAGACGGCCGGCAAGGACGCGGCGGCCGGCAAGCCGACGTATCCCGCGCTCTATGGCCTCGACGCGTCGAAGCGGATGGCGCGCGAGTGCCTCGAGCGCGCGGCGGCGGCGCTCGCGTCGGCCAAGCTGGCGGACTCGCGCCTCCTGCAGATCGGCCGCTGGATCGTGGAGCGCTCGAACTAACGGGGTCAGACCCCGGTGACGAGTTGTGTCGGGGTCAGACCCCGGTGATGGGTCGACTCAAGGTTGCAGAAAGTGCGCGTTCGCCTGGACCAACTGGTCGTGGAGAAAGGGCTCGCCCCCTCGCGCGAGCGCGCGCGGGCGCTGATCCTCGCCGGACAGGTCAACATCGATGGCCAGCCGCACACGAAGGCCGGCACCCAGGTCGATTCCTCGGCCGACGTCACGCTCATCGCCCCTGATCATCCCTACGTCGGACGCGGCGGCCTCAAGCTGGCGCACGCGCTCGAGACGTTCGGCATCGCCGTCGACGGCCGCGAGGCGCTCGACATCGGCGCCTCGACGGGCGGCTTCACCGACGTCCTCCTCAAGCGCGGCGCCACCCGCGTCGTTGCGCTCGACGTCGGCCACGGGCAGATCGACTGGACGCTGCGCAACGATCCGCGCGTCGTCGTGATCGAGCATTTCAACGCGCGCCACCTGCAGCTGGCGGATCTCCCGGGGCCGGTGGACCTCGTGACCATCGACGTCTCGTTCATCTCGCTGCGCCAGGTCCTGCCCGTCGTGCCTCCGCTGCTGCGCCCCGGCGCCGACGTGATCGCGCTCGTCAAGCCGCAGTTCGAGGCCGGACGCAGCGAAATTCGCAAGGGGGTCATCCGCGACACCGCGGTCCAGTCGCGCGTCGTCGACGAAGTCTCCGCCGCGGCGCGTGAGGTAGGATTGAGCCCCGTGGCCTCGACGCCGTCGCCAATCACCGGCGCGAAGGGCAACGTCGAGTTCCTGCTCCACCTTCGCTCATGACACCACGCATCCAACGCGCCGGCATCGTCGCCAAGCAGGGGCTTGCCGCGTCCGAGCTGCTGACGCGCCTGGGCGCCTGGCTGCGCGACCATGGCGTCACGCCCGTCTTCGAAGACGGCACCGCGGCGCTTGCCGGCGCGACGCGCGACGGCACGTTCTCCCGGGAAGATCTGCCCGCGCAGGTCGATCTGATCGTCGTCCTCGGCGGCGACGGGACGCTGCTGGCGATGGCGGATCGAACCGCGCAGGCCGGACGCGATATCCCGATCCTCGGCGTGAACTTCGGCAGCCTCGGATTCCTCACCGAGATCCGGATCGACGAGCTGTTCGCGTCGCTCGAAGCCGTCGTGAACGGTACCGCGACCTACGACGAACGCCTGATGCTCGCCGCAACCGCGTCGCTGCGCGGCAAGCCGGACGAAACACGCGTCGTGCTGAACGATGTCGTGTTCACCAAGGGCGCCCTGTCCCGCATGATCGAATTGTCGGTCTCGGTCAGCGGCCGCTTCGTCACCTGCGTCAAGGCCGACGGCCTCATCATCGCCAGCGCCACCGGATCGACGGCGTACAACCTCGCGGCCGGCGGACCAATCGTGCACCCCTCAGTCGATGCGCTGCTGCTGACGCCAATCGCGCCGCACACGCTCACCAACCGGCCGGTCGTCATTCCCGGAGATGCGGAGGTCGAAGTCCGCCCCGAAGCGCCCCACGGCGCCGAGGACGTGTTCGTCACCTATGACGGGCAGTACGGTTATCCCGTGCACGAAGGCGACGTCATTCACGTGAAGAAAGCACCGCAACTGCTCCGCCTGGTCAAGGCGCCGGCGCGCGGCTACTTCGAGCTCCTCCGCGAAAAGTTGAAGTGGGGCGAGCGGTAGGTGGTGGGTGATGGATGGTGGATGGTGGGTCGTGGATGGTGGGTGGTGGTGCGGTGAACCGGACTTCAGGTTCCCGGCGTAGCGGAACGCCGTCCCCTCTCGTTTCGGAAGTACTCGACCTGAAACTTGCGGACGTTGCGGTCGTGTTCCGCCAGCGTGCTTGCAAACACCTGTGAGCCGTCGTTCCGGCTGACGAA
>DASQAX010000386.1:0-4181 GCA_035635535.1 Vicinamibacterales bacterium
GCTCGAATGGTTCGCGGCGCACCGGCCGCAGGACGCGCCGCTCGTGCGGTTCGACTATCAGCGGTGGCGTGTCGGGACGCCCGGAGTCACGCTGCGGCAGCCGGGCGGGCTTGCAGGCGTCAGCGACCCCGACGTCCGCGAGCACGTGCAGGGGCCTGTCGCCCTGGTTCACATGGATGGCGGCGGCTACCTGCAGATCCGCAGGACGCTCGACGCCTTCGGCACGCTCGTTCAGCGCGGCACGGCGATCGTGATCGATCGGTTCTACGATGCCGACGGATCCGCCGACGCGGGATCCGATGCGCTGCGCGATGCCGCGTCCGAGCACGGCTGGCGGATTGAAGCGACGGCGCGATCCGACCGGGCCCTCGCCGCGATCGTCACGGAGATCGGCACGACGGGCGCCGTCACGGTTCAGCGCGGCACGGCGTGGATACCAACGGCGTCGGGACTCGCGTTCGGAGATCAGCCTCAGGCGGCGGCGGCAGACGCAGAAGCGGACGACACCGCGGCAAGCGAGCCATCGGAACCCGCGCTGCGGCGTGCACGGCGTGCGGCCGGATCGATCAAGCGGGCGTTCGGCTTCACGGGCGAGTGGGAGAAATTCTTCCCAATCGATCAGATCCCGCAAGTAGTCGGCGACGGGCCTCGACGCGTGCTCTGTCCGACGCACGCGCGCCGGCGCGAGCTGTGGCGCTATGCGCTGACACTGGTCGCGGATCCGCTTCTGCCATGGTGCGAGTTCGGCGTGGGCGAGGGAGAGAGCCTCGACTGGTTCCTGCTCAACAAACCGGCCGGCAACACGATGTTCGGCTTCGACACCTTCGAGGGGATCCCCGAACCGTGGCTCGGCCATCCGGCCGGCCACTGGAAAAGCGAGCCATATCGCTCCAATCGTGCCGACCTCGAGATCGTCCGGGCGCCGTTCGAGGCCTCGCTCGGCGACGCCGCGGTCCGGGCAAGCCTCGCACGCGGCATCGGCCTGATGCACGTGGACTGCGACCTGTATTCCTCGACGCGCACCGTCCTCGAGGGAACACGCGCGTTCCTGCGGCCCGACACCGTCGTCATCTTCGACGAGTTCTATGGCTACGGCGGATGGCAGCAGTGCGAGGCGGGTGCGTTTCGCGAATTCGTCGAGGCGGAGAAGGTGGCCTTCGAGTACGTCGCACGCTCCGACTTTCAGGTCGCGATTCGGGTGCTCGGCATCGGCGACCGCGCGTCGTGGCGCGTGCGCGAGCTCTCGTACGCGCCGTCGACCCCGGCGATCGACATGGCTACGGGACCGACGCGCGTCGAGGTCCTGCGGACCGCGCTTGCGCAGCTTCGCGGATAGCCGGCCCAGATGATCGTCGCTCACGTCGGGCCGCCCCTGGCACGCACCGGTGGTCCCGCCGGCTACCTCTATCAACTGCAGTCCGCGGCAGCCGAGGCCCCGGCCTCCCGTCACGACGTGCGGTTTCCCGTGGCAAGGCCCGCGGCGACACCCGCCTCGCAGCGCTCGGACGTGTGGAGCGTGCTCGGCCGCGTCAAGCGCGCGCTGTTCGGCGAGCCCGACTTCTACCGTCCGCCGCAGGAGGACCTGGCGGCGCGCGGCGGCAACATCGATCGGATGATGCGCGAGCTCACGGACCAGATTCGCGCCGACACGGCCGCGAGCCTCGATGCGGCGGCCGACGCGGACGTCATCCTGACGCACGATTCGTTTTCGACGGAAGCCGCGCTCGAAGGCCGTCGCGCAGGACAGCGCATCTGGATGATGTGCCACGCGGTGACGCCCATCGGCCTGTACGCCGCGTGGAGCTGGGGCGTCCCGGAAGCCGGCTGGCAGTCGCTGCTCGCGCTGCCAGACGTGTCGTGGTGGTGTGACTGGGAGCTCGGCGTCTGGAAGCAGGTTGACGGCGTCATCATCCCGTGCGCGGACGCGGCGGAGAGCTTCGCGACCATCGACGCGAGGTTCGGCGACATTCTGGCCGGTGCGCGGTATGTGTTGAGCGGCGCGTCGGTTCCGCCGTCGGCCGGCGGCGTCGATTTGTTCAGCGGGCGGCCGCCGAGCCATCGCATCGGTTTGTATCTTGGGAGCCCGGAACCGTACCGGGGATTCGACGCGCTCGTGGAAGCCGTGCATCTGCTGCCGCTCGATGCGGACGTCGGTGTGGCGGTTGCCGGGCCCGATCCGGGCAAGGTGCCGCCGCACCCGCTGCTGCGCCCGCTCGGCCGCGTCGAGGACGTCGGCGCCCTGCTCGCGTCGGTCGATTTCCTGATCAACGTGAACCGCTTCACGCTGTTCGACCTGTCGACGATCGAAGCTGCGCAGGCCGCCAGGCCGCTGCTGCTGCACGCCGTCGGCGGCAACCGGACGTTCGAACGCCTCGGGGCCGGCTGCATCATGCTCGACGATCTGGAGCCGCGCACGATCGTCGAGCGCCTGACGGAGATCGCGGCCCTCGATCGCGCGTCGCTCGACGAGCTGGGACGGAAGTCGCGCGCGTGCTGGGAACGTCAGCTCACGCCGCTCCACATGTGGGAGCGTCACCTGGCGCTGTACGACGAGATCGCCTGAACAGTGCGTTGCCGGGCGGCGCAGCGCTCATCGACCCTTCTTCCGCAGCGCCCGCTTCGCCTTCGCTCCGCTCGCAACCTCCCTGGCCTGGAACTTCGCGATGCGTTCGATGAGCTTTGCGGGCACAGGCTCCGACAGAGGAAATCGCAGCGTGCCCTTGCTGACCCTATACGGTGTGAGCGCACCCTTGAATGCCGCAACAAGGGCATCGCTGGCTGGATAGAGCGAGTAATGCTGCTTCCACCCCCCAAGGCACAGGAAAGCACCCTGTTCGACCTTCCAGGTAGGGATCTGATAGCTGATGGTCTCAGCCGCCGCTGGAACAGCCTTGCGGATGATGCTGCGGACTCGCCGCAGAACTGCCTGGACGTTCTTCGGCTGCGCCGCGATGTACTCGTCTACGGAACGGAAGTCAGTCGTGGCCATCGTCAGTCACGGCCGCCCTACAGCTTCAAGCGCACGTTACGCAGCACCGTGAGGTCCGCCCTACCCCAACTCATAATTCAGCGCGAAAGGATGCTCCGTGCCGTGGCCCACGGCTGATGTACCCTCGCCCCGCAGGGTGCGAAGCTCTCCAGTGCCGGAGCCGGGAATCACGGAATAGGACTCTTTTGCCTGGCCGCTCTCGAACGCCCCAATGCGCTCCAAGACAAAGGTGCCGGACTGGCCACCGATTCGCCCGACGACTCGCTCGAGGCCGACGAAAGTGGCTGAGCCGTCGCTGCGGTACATCATCAGGTATTCGACGTGGCCCTGGCCCTCTATGTCACCCGTGAAGGTCTTGGTAACCGTCGCCCGAGTAAGTCGCGGTAGGTCCTCGCCTTCGCTGTAAGGCTTCTCATCCCAGCTCTTGATGGCGAACCGTGCGTTCGCGGTTCCTTTCATGAGCCCTCGTCTGCGCAAATGGGAACCTGGGCTATCAGGAGCTCCTGCGTTGGTTCGCGCGGATGCTATCACGCATACCCGAGCAGCGACGGTGAACGTGGTTGGCCGCGAGCGCCATCACAGCTATCGGACGATCGTTCCGTGCAGCAGCGCGTGGCCGGGGCGCGAGCCGGTGAGCCCGCGCGGCGTCAGCACCACGACGCCGTTGACGACCACATAATCGATTCCGGACGGGTACTCGTTCGGCCGCTCGAACGTCGCGCGATCGGCCACCGTGCGTGCGTCGAAGACGACGAGGTCGGCGTAATAGTTCTCGCGGATGATCCCGCGCTGCGGAATCTGGAACACGCTCGCGGGCACCGACGTCGCGCGCCGCACGGCCTCGCGAAGCTCGAAGACGCCGTCGCGGACGTACGGCCCGACGAAGCGCGGAAACGCGCCGAACGCAGCGGGATGGGTGTCCGCGGGCGCGGACGACGCCCGAACGGCGGCGCTATCGGTCCCGATGAGCACCCCGCCGAATTTCGCGGTCTCCCGGACGGTTGCGTCGGGTTCCCCCGCGACGGAGGCGTACGGGGTAATCGTTCCGTAGACGAACACGTTGCGCGGCACCGCGCGCAGCATCCGCCCGATCATCTCGGAGGCGGGATGATCGGCAGGCGCATGCGACAGCCCGGCGATCACAATCCGGTGCGCGTGCGCGCCCACCGCCAGCACCCCTTCGTCGCTCGAC
>DASQAX010000387.1:0-7777 GCA_035635535.1 Vicinamibacterales bacterium
TCTGCACGATGTCGCGCAGCGCGCCGGCCTTGTCGTAGTAGGCGCCGCGCTTGCCGACGCCGGCGTCTTCGGCCACGGTCATCTGCACGTGATCGACGTAGCGCCGGTTCCAGATCGGCTCGAAGATGCCGTTGGCGAACCTGAACGCCATGATGTTCTGGACGGTTTCCTTCCCCAGGTAGTGATCGATGCGGTAGATCTGCGACTCGCGCAGCCCCTTCCGCAGGTCCGCGTTCAGGGCGCGTGCGCTCGCGAGGTCGTAGCCGAACGGCTTCTCGACGATGACGCGCCGCCAGCCGTCGGCTTCGCCGGCGAGTCCGGCCGTGGCGAGGCCATCCACCACCGTGCCGAACAGATCGGGTGGCACCGCGAGATAGAAGAGGTAATTCGGCGGGGTGTGATGGCGTGCTCCCAGCTCCGCGAGCAGCGCCTTCAATCGTTCGAACAGCGCGGGATCGTTGAACTCGCCGTTCATGTAATACAGCCGGTCCTCGATGCGCTGCCACTTCTCCGGCTCGAGCGGCTCGCCCTCCACCTGGCGAACCTGCTCGCGCATCTGCTTGCGGTACTCCGCCTGGTCGATGTGCGGACGCGCGACGCCGAGGATGGCGAACTCCTCCGGCAGGTGGCCGCTCTCCGCGAGGTTGAAGATCGCCGGCAGCAGCTTGCCGCGCGTCAGATCCCCGGACGCGCCGAAGATGACGAAGATGCAGGGGTCGGCGCGGTTACGAACGTTCGACATGGCCGCCGAACTGCGCGCGCAGCGCGGAGAGCAGCTTCTCGCCGAAGGTGTGATCGCGGCGGGAGCGGAACCGCGCGTAGAGCGATGCGGTGAGCACGTCGGCGGAGACCTCTTCCGCGATCGCCGCGTCCACCGTCCACCGTCCTTCGCCGGAGTCGGCAACGCTGCCGACAAACGCCTGCAGCTGCGGATCGGCGGCGAGCGCGAGCGCCGCGAGGTCGAGCAGCCAGGAGCTGACGACGCTGCCGCGCCGCCAGAGCTCCGCGATGTCCGCGAGCGGCAGCTCGTAGCGCTGGTTGTCCGGCAGCGTCTTCGCGGACGCGTTGCGCAGGATGTCGAACCCTTCCGCGAACGACTGCATCAGGCCGTACTCGATGCCGTTGTGGATCATCTTCACGAAGTGGCCGGCGCCCGAAGGACCGCAGTAGAGGAACCCTTCGTGCGCGGTCGTCTTCGCGGTGTCGAGCCCGCGTGACGGCGGCTGCGAGCCCTGGCCGGGCGCGAGTGTTCGAAAGACGGGCGTCAGCCGCGCGGCCGCGTGCTGCGGGCCGCCGATCATCAGGCAGTAGCCGCGCTCCGCGCCCCACACGCCGCCGCTCGTGCCGACGTCGAGGTAATGGATGCCGCGCGTCGCCAGCGCCGCCGCGCGGCGCACGTCGTCCTTGAAGTAGCTGTTGCCGCCGTCGATGACGGTGTCGCCCTGCTGGAGATGCTCGGCGAGCGCGGTGACGGTCTGTTCGGTCGCGTCGCCGGCGGGGACCATGATCCAGACCGCGCGTGGCGAGGCGAGCCGTGCGACGAGATCCGCGAGCGATCCCGCGCCGGAGGCGCCGCCGCGCGCCAGCGTCTGCACCGCATCGGCGCTGCGGTCCCACACCACGACCTCGTGGCCGCCGGCCACGAGACGGCGTGCCATGTTGCCACCCATTCGACCGAGGCCGACCAGGCCTAGCTGCATGTCATTTGCATCCTTCGTCGATCTTGCGAATGCGGGCGACGTGCCGGCCGCCTTCGAACGGCGTCGCCAGCCACACGCGGACGATCGCGAGCGCCTCGGATTCCGTGATGGTGCGCTGGCCGAGCGACAGCATGTTCGCGTCGTTGTGCGAGCGGTTCCAGACGGCCACCTGTTCGCTCCAGCAGACGCCGCACCGGATGCCGCAGATGCGGTTGGCCACCATCGCTTCGCCGTTGCCGGATCCGCCGAGGACGATGCCCCGCTCGAACTCGCCGCGCGCCACCGCCTCGGCGACCGGGCGGACGAAGTCGGGGTAATCGACGGACGCCTCGGATGAGGTCCCGAAGTCCCGCACCGAGTGTCCGGCGGCCGCCAGCATGGCCTTGATCGCTTCTTTATACGCAAACCCGGCGTGGTCCGACCCGATCGCGAGTTTCATCGTCAAGACACCAGCAGTGATTTTGTCCCCATTGCCGCAAAATCACATCCGGTGTCTTATACTGTGCCCATGCGAAACACCGCTAAGTTCTTGCTGGCGGGCGCCTTTGCGCTCGCGATGGTCCAGGTGCCGGCCGCGCAGCAGCCGGCGCAACGGCAGCAGCAGCCACAGCCGGTGCAGCCTCAAGGTCAGCTGCCGGTCTTCCGCGGGGCCGCCGAGCTCGTCACGACCGACGTGATCGTGCGCGACTCGAAGACCGATCAGTTCATGGCGGACCTGAAGCCGACCGACTTCGACGTCATGGAAGACGGCGTGAAGCAGGAGCTCGCGTCGATGGTGCTGATCCACGGCGGTCGCGCCTACAACACGCTCGCACCGCCGGCCGCCCCGGTGCAGGAAGGCATCATCCTGCCGGTCGCGCGTCCGACCAACGACGCCGCGGGCCGCGTGTTCCTGCTGTTCGTGGACGACCTCCACATGGACTTCCAGCAGACGCCGCGCATCCGCGAGATCTTCCGCAAGATGCTGAAGAACCTGATCCACGACGGCGACATGTGGGGCATGGTCAGCACCGGCACCTCGTCGATCTCGATCGATCTCACCTACGACCGCGCGCTGCTCGACGACGCGATCAACCGCATCAGCGGCGGCGGGCTGAAGCCGAGTGAAATCATCAAGGGGCAGGAAGGCGCGGATGGTCCGGTCGAGCTCCGCTACCGCGCGCACGTCGCGTTCACGACCGCGAACCAGTTGATGACGAACCTCGAGAAGCTGCACAACCGCCGCAAGGCCGTCATCTGGGTGAGCAGCGGCTACGACTTCAACCCGTTCGAGAAGTCGCGCCTGAAGGAACAGCTCGGGCCGTGCGACAACGGCACCGACGCGTCGGGGAACAGCGACGGCAGCGCGAGCAACTGTGTCAGCGCCAACGGCCGCGTGGATCCGAACCTCGTGCCACAGGGCTCGCAGTTCGCCGACGCCGAGCTCGTGCGCGACATGGCGGACGTGACGCGCGGCGCGAACCGCGCCAACGCGACGCTCTACACGATCGACCCGCGCGGCCTCGTCGCCGGCGGCGACATCGGCGAGAACGTGGATCCGGTCGAGTGGGAAACCTACGTGTCGAAGACGGTGGACAGCCTCCGCACGATCGCGGACCTGACCGGCGGCTTTGCGGTGGTGAACCAGAACGACTTCGACAAGGCGCTGAAGCGGATCGACGCGGAGACGAGCGACTACTACGTGCTGGGGTTCTACTCGAGCAACCCCGACCCGCTTCGCCGGACGCGGCGGATCGAGGTCGTCACCAGGCGTGATGGCGTGAGGGTGTGGTCGCGGACGTCCTACTCGCTCCGGCCGACGCCCGCTGACAGCACGGCCAAGAAATAAATCCCAAATCCCAAGACCCGCAAATCCCAACTCACGCAGTTGGGATTTGGGGTTTGGGACTCGGGCTCTGGGATTTGTTGATCGCCTCCCGGATCCGTTCCCTCAGCCAGTCAACAGGCTTCGGCGTGCTCGCCAGGAACGCCTGCCACTCCGCTTCCGACAACGGAATATGAATGACCCGATCGACGCTGTTCGAGACGGGGAGTTGATGGTCCATGTCGACGCGATTGTATCCGGCAGCGGCCGGCGCCTGAACATACAATCTTCCGATTCCGACCATCCGCCCGAGTCATAAGCTTTTCGGCGCCTGCGCCGCCGCCATCAGCCGCGGGCGGACCGTCTCGAAGACCCGCAGGACCTCCGCCACCGATCGCGGCAGCCGCGTCATTTTCGGGTAGAGCCAGCCGAACTGCCGGTCCAGCGAATGTCCCGCGATGCGGCTGACAAAAAGCTGCTTGGCGCGGACATCTCCGGCCACCGCCTGCCACGGGACGATGGCGATGCCGAGGCCGCTGCGGACCATCGCCTTGATGATCTCGACGTTCTCGGTCTCCATCACGATTTCCGCCTCGATGCGCTCGCGGGTGAAGAATTCGTCCACCAGGCGGCGGGTAATCGAGCCGGTCTCGAACAGGATGAACGGCTGCCTGTTCAGATCGGCCGGCGAGACGCGGCGCTTCATCGCCAGCGGGTGGTTCGGGTAGGTGGCGACGAGCAGTTCCTCCTCGAGCACGGGCACCGACACCATGTCGGTCGCGTCGATCGGCAGCGTCAGCAGACCGAGGTCGCCGGAGCCCGAACGCAGCATCTGGATCGATCGCTCGGTGCTGCCGACGGTCACCTTCAGGTCGAGGTTCGGGTGCACGCGCCGCACTTCGGACAGCAGGGTGGGGAAGACATAGAGGCACACGGTCATGCCGCCGACCAGGCGCAGCGCGCCGCGCAGCGACTCCTGCTTCTCGCTGATGCCCGTGACGGTGTCCTGGAGATCCTGGAAGACGCGATGGCTCAGCTGCAGCAGCGCTTCGCCGGCCGCCGTGATCCGGATGCGGCGGCCGATGCGATGGAAGACCGACTCGCCGAGCTCTTCCTCGAGCAGGAGGATCTGGCGGCTGATGGCCGACTGCGAGACGTGCAGCTTGTCGCCGGCCGCGGTGAACGAGCCGGTATCCGCAATCGCGCGGATGATTTCAAGCTGCCGCAGGTCCATCGTTCGAAGCTTACATAACTCGTACGCATCGAACAACAGAATCCTATGAGAAAAGTGGGTGGGCGTCGCCGACTGCTTTCACCCGTGCGATCGCTTCGTTCAAGTAGCCCTCGTCCATCTCGACGCCGATGCAGTTGAGGCCGAGCTGGGCGCAGGCAACGGCTGTCGATCCCAGGCCGAGGAACGGATCCGCCACGGTCCGGATGCGATCGACCCCGTGCAGCCGCAGGCACATCTCGGGAAGCCGCGGCGGAAACGTCGCCGGATGCGGCCGCTCCTTGTCGCGGCTCTGGATGGTGTCGTACGGAATGAACCACGTGTTGCCGCGGCAGCGGAGGTCGTTCGCGGCCGCGCGCCACCGCGCGACGTTCGACTTGTCCTGGTATCGCACACCAATCGCCTGGCGGCGGAGCGGCGTATCGCCGCCGGGCGTGAAATGGAACACGAACTCGTGGCAGTCGTGGAGGAAGCGCTCGCTGTTGATCGGTTTGTAGTGGCCGACGGCGAGGTCGTCCTCGAGCCCGGCGCGCGCGCCGGCGAGCGCCTTCTCGATCGCGATGGACTTGATCCAGTGAATCGTGTTCTGCAGCTTGAGATGCGGACGCGCGGCCTGCGCCACGTCCAGCGCCGTCCACGGGTCGGTCGGCTTGCCGCCGACGTTCAGGAAGAGCGAACCGCCCTCCGCCAGCGATCGCGCCGCGAGCTTCACCCAATTGCCCGTCCATTCCAGATAGCTCGAGCGCGGCATCGTGTCGTCGTAGCTGCGATACCGGATGCCGAGATTGTAGGGAGGCGAGGTGACGATGGCGTCGATCGAGGCTTCGGGGAACCGCGAGAGGATGTCGAGCGAGTCGCCGAGATAGAACCGGAAAGTCGCGCCGTGCAGCTTGAAGGTGGTGTGCGGTGGAGGGAAGCGAGTCACCACACGGGATTGTAAACGGGGGGAGTCGATCGGTGCCGGGTCCGCTGCGGACCCGGCGCGAACTTGTTCAGGACGCGCGGACGGCAGCGAACGGTTCGGGCGCGGTCGAGGCACGGTCGGCCGCAATCGTGTGATTGCGGCGATGGCCGTACGTCTCGCAGGCCTGTCCCTTTTCCTCGATGTAGGTCAGCTCGCGGTTCGTCGCAAGCTCACGATACCGGCCGATGACACACCCGCAGGTGAGTGTCCGAAACCCTAGGAGCCGCACCAGACTCATGGCCAGAAGCCTCCGATGCGACGCGGGTGCAATCAGTATGCCCGCTGAGGTGCAGGTGTGCGTGAGGCGCGCCTGCGATGTCGATCGCAGGGAATCCTAGAAAACGCGAAGAACGCGAGCGCACACCCCGTTCGAGTAGCAGCGGTCGCGTGTGCTATCGCGGGACTCACCGTGTCGCATTGTGGGTACGCTCCAAAATCCCAAATTCCAGGATCCAATCCCGATGCGCGGGTCTTCCTTGTTCGTCCTGGTTCGGTGGCGTCGTTTAACTATTGGGATTCGGGTTTTGGGTTTTGGGATGTGGGATTTGCGAATGAATGGCGCGGAACGACTCGAGTTCGACGGCGCGCTGCCGCGCCGCCGCCCCGCGGGCGCGAACAATTCTGATCACGACCGCGAGGTGCAGCACGCCGATGACGCCCACCTCCATCGAGGTCGGGCGCGGCTGCAGCGCAAGTGCCGGGATCATGTTGACGAAAGTCGCGCTGGCGAAGACCAATGTGAAGAGCGGGTCGATGCCGCCGCCCGGGAGCGCCGGGCCGACGGCCATCGCGGTGGTCTCCCAGCGCGGTCCGGCCTCCGCCCCTTCGTAATAGACCTGGAGGTACCGGCCGATGCGCTCGACGCCGGCGTGCAGCGCGTGAATCGCCTCGAAGCCGCCGACGAGCACCGCCAGCGGGTAGAGGGAGGCCACCGGCGCCTCGGCAAACGTCAGCACAATCAGGGCGAGCGCCGCCCACCCGAGCATCGTGAGGGGGAAGAGGATCATCCGCGCCGTGCCGCGCGCCGCGATGGTCTGCCGCAGAACCGCGTATTCAGTCTCGGTCAGGTTCATGTCGTGGCACCCTTCTTGGAACGGCCGAGCACGTGGGCGGCAGAGTTGATGGGAAAGAGTACGACGTTGCCGGTGTTGGGCACATCAGTTCCGCCACAGAAGAGTCTTGAACCCTACAGATTGTCTGCTACAATGCCGAAACAATCCGTAACAATCTGTTCCACAAAGGTTTGCACGTGATTCGAACCCGGCTTTTCCGTACGTCGAGACTCTTCTGTTTCGTGGCGATCGTCGCCACGATGGGCGCTCCTGCGCAGTCCAGCGCAGCGACTCGGGTATCGGCCCAGAAGAAGACGGTGTCAACGGCGAAGAAGCCGGCTGTCAGGAAACCGTCCACCACGGCCCGCCGAGCGAGCAGCGTCCGCGTCCGTGCCGCCCGCACCAGGGCAGCCCAGCAGGCAGCCGCGCTGCGGGAAGCCATCGAGCCGCGCTTCAAGTTCGACGACCTCGGCAACGTCGTGCCCGACATCCGCGCCGAAGCCGCCATTATCTACGACCCGGAGACCGGCAAGGTCCTCTGGGAGAACAACTCCCAGAGCCGCCGCTCGATTGCGAGCATCACCAAGGTGATGACCGCGGTCGTGTTCCTCGAGAATTCGCCCGACCTCACGCGTGAGGTCGACGTCGAGCGTGCGGATGTGCGCAACGCGTCGACCACGTACCTGCGCGCCGGCTACACGGTCACGACCGGCGACCTGCTCCACCTCCTGCTGATTGGCTCCGACAACGCGGCGGCCCGCGTGCTCGCGCGCGTCTCGCCGTACGGCTCCGCCGGGTTCATCGAGCGCATGAACGCGAAGGCGCAGGAGCTCGGGCTCACGAGCACGTCGTACGCCGACCCGTCGGGTCTGCTCGCGGACAACGAATCGTCCGCCTATGACCTCGCGCGGCTCATCACGTATGTCTCCGGCGACGATCGGATTGCGAGCATCATGCGGACGCCGTACTACACGGTGAACGCCGGCCGCCACCAGATCACCATTCACAGCACGAATCAGCTCGTCA
>DASQAX010000388.1:0-5373 GCA_035635535.1 Vicinamibacterales bacterium
TCGCCCGCGGAACGCGAGGTGCTCACGTCGCGGAAAGCCCGTCGCGTCGTTGCGGGAGCCGGGCATTTCGTGCCGAGAGAGAAGCCGGACGCCGTCGCGTCAGCGATCCTCGAGATCATGGGATCGACGCGCTGATCTGGCCGACCTGAAGGTCGGCCCCTACGCCGTCAGGAAAACTGCGGGTTCGCGCCACGTACATTCGAAATCCGCGCTACGGGGCAAGCAGGGGAATGTCCTTCACCGGCGGAGGCGTCGGCCGCGACTGCAGGAACGCGTAGATGCTCTGCAGATCCTGATCGGAGATCACCTTCGCGGTGAACGGCGGCATGTCGCCCGTCGGGTTTCTCACATACGCCACGAAGCGTGGAAACGGAATCGGGTTCGGGCCGAGCCGCGGACCCTGCGGCCCGCCCTGCGCATCGTTGACGTGGCACTCGTAGCAGCCGTTCTTCCGGTAGAGCGCCGCGCCGGCGTCAGCCGGGGCCGCGTCGGCTGCGGCCTTCGCTTGAACGGGCGCCGGTGCCGGCGCCGGCTTCGGCTCGGCTGGCTCCGGAGCCTCGCGCTTCGGCGGCGGCGCGGTCCGCGGAGGCGGCGCGGTTCTCCGAGGCGGTGCCTGCGGCGTCGGACGAATCTGCGCCGCGACGTTGATCATCAGCGCAACGACGATCGCAATCACGAGCCACACGCCTCCGCTGAAGCGCATATCCGCCTCCCTATCGCACCTGCGTGACGACATCCACGAGCGCTGGCTCGCCGCGCTTGACGACGGCAATGGCGCGCTTGAGGGCTGGGCCGAGATCGGCGGGATTGTCGATGGGACCTTCTGCGTAGACCCCCATGCTCACGGCCATCTTCGCGTAGTCGATGTTCGGGTCGATGATCTGGCTGCCGATGGCGCCGCGATCGACGCTCCGGTTCCGCGCGTTGCACATGCGCTGCACGTGCATCAGTTCCATGTGGTACGCGCGGTTGTTGTTCATCACGCTCAGGAGCGGGATGCGGTGATGCGCGGCGGTCCAGAGCACGCCCGGCGCGTACATCAGGTCGCCGTCCGTCTGGATCGCGACGGAGAGGCGGCCGTGCTTCTTGTTCGCCAGGGCGCCGCCAACCGACGCGGGCGCGCCGTAGCCGATGCCGCCGCCGCCGGCGTGGCCGAGCCACTGGTACGGCTTGTCGAAGTTCCACAATCGCCGCGGCCAGCCGCCGAGATCGCTGGTGTAGTAGCTCGAGACGAGCGACCAGTCTTCGTTCTTGATCTGCGCCCACAGCTCCGCGGAGAGCCTCGCGGTGCTGACGGGGCTCGCGTTCCACGCGAAGCTGGCGTTGACACGCGCGCGGTCCGCGGCGACGCGGCTCAGGTCCGCGAGCTTGGTCGCGCGCTCCTGGAAGACCCGCCTGCGATCGCCGGACGCGAGGCGCTTGACGGCCTCGATGAGCGACGGCAGCGTCGCTTCGCCGTCGGCCGCAATCGCCAGGTCCACGTCCTGCAGCCGCCGGAAGTCCTGGTAGTTCGCGCGGACGTACAGATCGCCGGTGGTGATCGTGATCATCTTCGCGCCCGGTTTGGTCCGGGGCTCGGTCGACCGGTGGAGCTGATCGCGCAGCGTGTTGACGCTCGCCCAGAAGTCGGCGACCTCGAGGCCGACGATGAGGTCGGCGTCACCGACTGCGGCGGCGGCGCGCATGCTCTGGTTGAGCGGATGGCGCGTCGGGAAATTCATGCGGCTGGTCGCATCGACGACCCCAGCGCCGACGAGCTCCGCGAGCTCGACGAGCAGCTTCATGCCGTTCGGCGTCCTCGCCAGCCGATCGACGACGAGCACGGGGCTCTCGGCGGCGACGAGCATGCGTGCGGCCTGCTCGACCGAGGCGGTATCGCCCTGTGGCGCGCTCGGGACGGGCGTCTTCGGAATGGCCGGGAGCTTCCCGGCGTCGACGCCCTGCTCCTGCAGGATGCCGTCGAGCACGAGGAGGACCGGCGCCATCGGCGGCGTCACCGCGACGTTGTAGGCGCGCACCGCGGATTCCGCGAAATGCGTCAGCGACCAGGGCGTGTCGTCCCACTTGGTGAAGTCGCGCACCATCAACGCCGCATCCTGGACGCCGTGATACCACTCGGCCGGCCGGCGCACCGCGGCGTCGTTGTAGTTGCCGATCACCATGTAGACCGGCACGCGGT
This sequence comes from Vicinamibacterales bacterium, assembly GCA_035635535.1. Lineage (GTDB taxonomy): Bacteria > Acidobacteriota > Vicinamibacteria > Vicinamibacterales > UBA2999 > Gp6-AA40. The sequence goes on from DASQAX010000388.1 coordinate 2,180, forward strand.
CGCACCACGCGTTGTAGAGCGCCATCGACGCGTGCTGCAGCCCCACGGTGCCGTGCGCGGCGACGAGCATCGGCTTGCCCTCGGCCTTGAAGTAGCCGTGGGCCATCGCAACCGCCGACTCCTCGTGCATGCACGTGATCAGCTCCGGCGCCCTGTTGCCGCCGTGGTTGATGATCGATTCGTGGAGGCCGCGGAAGCTCGAGCCGGGGTTGGCCGCGACGTACTCGAAGCCGAGCGACTTCAGCACGTCCACCATGAAGTCCGACCCGCTGCGCTGGTTGTCGCCGATGACCTGCGCCTCGCCGGGGCCGATCGCCTCGCCGGCCGCGGTCATGATTGGAGTGGTTGGGACGACGGGGGCGGGTGAGGCGGGCAGGGCGGGAGGGGCTGTCTGGGCCGCTGCGTCGGCTGGCAGGGCCGTCAGCTCGGCGCCGCCTCCGACAATCGCGGCCGCGCCCGCGAGCGCGCCCTTCTGGAGAAACTCGCGGCGCTCGAGCTGTTTCCGTGCCGATTTCTGCCGTTCCGCCATCGTGCAATCCTCCCGGGATGCTCGTGGCGGATACTACCATCTCGAGGGATGAGTCGTCTGCGAGCCTTGCCGGTCGCGGCGGCGTTCGCACTCGCCGCGTGCTCGTCCACGGCGCCGTCGCGGACGACAGGACTGACGGGTGTCGTCATGCGCGGTCCGGTGACGCCGGTCTGCCGTGCCGATGTTCCGTGCGATCAGCCGTTCAGTGCCAGCTTCACCGTGGAGCAGGGCAGTCGACGCATGTCGACGTTCACGTCGGATGCGAGCGGGCAGTTCACCGTCTTCCTCGAGCCGGGCACGTACACGATCGTCCCCGGGCCAGACGCGCCGATCATCTCGCCGTCGTCGCAGAAGAAGCCGGTGACCGTTGCGGACACCGGCACGCTGACCGTCGTACAGCTGATGTTCGATACAGGGATCCGCTAGACGTCTGTCGGTCCGGGGCGGAGCCTCGCCAGCTACGTCGTCTGCGGGCGAACGAGGCGGGCGGCCGTAATCTCCTTGATCGTTGGCGTACCCATCTGTCGCATCGTCAACGTCAGCTCCGCGCGCAGGATCTCCAGCACCCGTTCGACGCCTTCCTGGCCGAAGGCCGACAGCCCCCAGATATACGGACGGCCGATGCCGACGCCTCGCGCGCCGTACGCCAGGGCCTTGTAGATGTCGGTGCCGTGCCGGAAGCCGCCATCCACGAAGACCGGGATGCGGCCGTTGACGGCCTGGACGACCTCGGGCAGACAGTCGATCGTCGGACGCAGCGTTTCGGTGGCACGCCCTCCGTGGTTCGAGACGATGATGCCGTCGGCGCCATGTTCGACAGCGAGCCGCGCGTCTTCAGCGCTGTCGAGACCCTTGAGCAGCAGCTTCATCCGCGTCAGCTTCTTCAGCCGGTCGACGTACTCCCACGTGGCTTCCGGGGGATTCGTACGAGTGTCGCTGAGTCCCTCGTACATCGGGTTGTGGATGCGGGCACCGGGCCCGCCGACGTGGCACGCGATGCAGTTGCGCGTGTCCTGCCGGGCGAACCGCGTGGCGGTCGGTACGTTCCGTCCCGCGAGCAGATCGACGGTCCAGGCGATCACCGGGCATCCGGCATTTTCCACGCGCTTGACGAGCTTCTCGGTGTCGCTCCAGGCCCGCGGCATGTACAGCTGATACCAGGGCGCCGTGCCGTAGGCCTTCGCGACGTCCTCGACGGCGGTGCTCGTCGCGGACGACAGGATCATCTGATGGCGCTTCGCTCGCGCCGCGCGCGCGGTTGCGAGCTCGCCTTCGTGGAAAAACGCCTGCTGGCCGCCAACCGGGCACACGAAGATCGGCGTCTCCCATTTCGCGCCGAAGACGTCGACGGTCAGGTCCGCTTTCGACACGTCGACGAGTCGCCGGGGCTTGAGGCCGATGTGCTTGAACGCCTCCACGTTGGCTTTCAGCGTCAGGTCGTCATCGACGCCGGTCGCCATGTAGCCCCAATGCGCGGGTGGCAACGCCCGGCGCGCCGCCTCCTCGAAGTCCATCACCTGCAGGAAGTCTTTCGCGGCACTCGGGATGGCGTCGTGCGACGCGACGAGCTGCTGCGCCCACGCGCGCGTCGCGGGAGCGACGACCGCGCTGGCAGCAACGAATAACAGGAACTCGCGCCGGTTCTGGAGTACGGATGCGCGATTGTCGGTCATGAGCATTACCTCGGCGATGAATGTGGGCCGGCCGCGTCGATTGCGCGCGAGCATAAGATACCGCACAACGCGGCGCGCGTGGGACGCATCGATTCCCCCGCTTGCATTCGCTCGTCAGCTGGTACTTGGACTTGTGAAAGTCAGCTTGTTTCCAAACGGATCGGTAATACAGACCTCTCGTGTGCCCCACGGCTGATCGTTGATCCCAGGGCGTGCGTACTTGTAGCGCTTCGATGTCAGCTCCGAGTGGAACGCGTCGATGTCGCTCGTGTCGATGCGGATGGCGGAGCCTGGCGTGCCGTCACCGTGGTGCTCGGATAGATGCAGGATGCACTCGTCGCGCGAGACCTGCATGTACAGCGGAGTGCCGGGCTCGAAGCGATGTTCCCAGTCGATCCGGAATCCGAGGAAATCGACGTAGAACTCCCTGGCCTTTACCTCGTCGAACATTCGGAGGATGGGGATGATCTTGCCGAGGCTCATCGCCGTTTCGAAAGCAGGAGATACAGCAGAAAGCTGAGACCAAAGGTCACGAACCAGGCGTAGGTATACAGCGAATCGAGGAACGTCGGGTTCGCGACCTGGCCGCCCGGCGTCATCGCCGCACGGAAAAAGCCCGGGACCACCGGCAGCACGGCGATCACGAGCGCGGCGACCGCGCGCGGGTTGACCCCGCCCGAGTACGTATAGCGGCCCTCCATCTTGAACAGGTCGGGCAGCGAGATCTCCCGCCTCCGCAGGATCCAGTAGTCCGCGATCAGAATCCCGCCGATTGCGCCCATCAGGCTCGAGTAGCCGATGAGCCACGTGAAGATGTACGCGGCAGCGTCCGCATAGAGCTTCCACGGCATCATCACGACGCCGATCATCGCGGTGATCAGCCCTCCGATCACGTAGCTGATCTGCCTCGGCGCGAGGCTGGAGAAATCGTTGGCGGGCGACACGACGTTGGCCGCCATGTTCGTCGTCAGCTGCGCGAGCAGGACGATGAG
>DASQAX010000389.1:0-7246 GCA_035635535.1 Vicinamibacterales bacterium
GGCCTGGTCACGCTCGTGATTCACATCGCGGATATCCGCGCGGGGCTCGACCTCGGCGCCGTGCTCGCCCAGCACCAGTTGATAGGCGGGTCCGAAAGGACCCGCCCTACGCCCGGCTGCCGGGACCAGCGGGACAGGTAGGCCGGGTCCTTTCGGACCCGGCATCGGCATCCGCTATTCCGCGTGGTGGTGGCGGAGTCCCTTCCAGCCTTCCTCGAACAGCGTGTACACGGCCGGGATGAGCACGAGCGTCACCATCGTCGACGCCAGCAGCCCGCCGATCACCACGCGGGCGAGCGGCGCCTGCAGCTCGCCGCCGTCGCCGATCCCAATCGCCATCGGCACGAGCCCCAGCATCGTGGCGATCGACGTCATGAGCACCGGGCGGAGGCGCGTGCGGCCGCCGATCTCCACCGCCTCACGCAGCGGCATCCCGTCGCGGCGCCGCAGCGTGTTGATGTAGTCCACGAGCAGGATCGCGTTGCTGACGACGATCCCCGCGAGCATGATGACGCCGATGTAGGCCTGCATGCTGAAGGCGGTGCGCGTCAGCAGCAGCCCTCCCACGATGCCGATCGAGGCGGTCGGAATCGAGAACATGATGATGAACGGGTCGCGCAGCGACTCGTACTGCGAGGCCATCACCGCGTAGACGAGCAGGACCGCGAGGATCAGGACGATCTTCAGCTGGTTGAACGACTTCGCCTGTTCCTCGACCTCGGAGCCGAAGCCGACGGAGAAGTCCTGCGGCACGCGAACCTGGCCGAGGCGCCCCTGCACGTTGGTCACCGCGTCGCTCAAGGCGACCTCGGGCTCGGCGTTGACGCGAACGATGCGCTCCATGTTCTTGCGATCGATCTGGACGGGGCCGGTCTCGCGGTTCACCGCGAGCAGGTTGCGCGCGGGCACCACCTGGCCGCTCGGCGTGTTCACCAGCACGTCGCCGATGTCCTGGATCTGCTCGCGGTCCGCCTCGCGCAGCCGGACGACGATCGGGTATTCGTTGCCGCGCTGCCGGAATTGCGCCGCGGTCGTGCCGGCGACGTTGGTCTGAATCGTCTGCGCCACGCCGTTCACGGTCAGGCCGAGCATCGCTGCCTTCGGGCGATCCACGTGAATGGCGAGCTCGGGCCGCGCGTCGTCCTGCGGCGTGCGGACGTCCGCGATACCGGGCGTGTCCATCATCAGGCCGATCGCCTGCTGCTGGATGCGCTTGGCGTCGTCGAGATCGTGGCCGCGAATCTCGAGCGAGAGCCGCGCGTCCTGGCCGCCGCCGAGGATGAAATTGAGCTGGAAGTTGCCGCCGCCCGGGTTGGCCCGCACGATGGCGCCCGGGATGCCGGACAGACGCCGGCGCAGGTCCTGCGCGATCTCATCGCTCGAACGCGTGCGCTCGTCGCGGGGCACGAGCTTCACCTGCATGCCGCCGCGGTTGGTGTTGCCGCCGCCGCCGAAGCCGCCGCCGCCGCCCCCGCCGTTGGTGACGATCGTCGTCACTTCCGGTACGGACTCCTTGACCATGTCTTCGAGGCGGTACATCACCGCCTCGGTGATCTCCATCCTCGTGCCGATGGGCAGCTGCGCGTTGACGTTGACCTGCCCCTCGTCGGTCTGGGGCAGCAGCTCGGTCCCGACGCGCGGGTAGAGGACGGCGGCCAGCGCGACGAGGCCTGCCGCCGCGCCGATCACCGTCGGCCTGTGCTGCAGCGCGAGGTGAATCGCGCGGCGGTAGCCGTCGTCGACACCCTCGAGGAAATTTTCGCTCGCGCGATAGAAGCGGCCGAGCACGCCCGTGTGCTTCCGAAGCTCGTCGGGCGTATGCAGCCAGCGCGAGCAGAGGACCGGGACGATGGTCACCGCGACAAACAGCGACATCGACAGCGAGAACATCACGACGAACGACAGCTGCGTGAAGAGGATGCTCGAGATCCCCTGCAGGAAGAGCAGCGGGACGAACACGGCGATGTGCGTCAGCGTCGACGCGAGAATCGCGGACCACACCTCCTCGCTGCCGTCGATCGCCGCCGTCATCCGGTCTTTCCCCATGTGGAGGTGCCGGTGCGTGTTTTCGAGCACGACGATGGCGGCGTCGACGATCATGCCGATGCCGAGCGCCAGCCCTCCGAACGTCATCGTGTTCAGGGTGAAGCCGCCGAAGTAGAGCAGCGCGAACGTGCCGATGACCGAGATCGGAATCGACGTGCAGACGATGAGCGTGGAGCGGAAGTCGCGCAGGAAGGCGAAGATGATCAGCACGACGAGAATGCCGCCGACGAGCGCATGCTCCTTGACGTTGTTGATCGCCCGCTCGATGAAGATCGCGCTGTCGTCGAGCACGACGAGGCGGACGCCGGGGACGTCGCGGTTGATGCGGGCGACCTCCGCGCGAATGGCCTGCGCCACGGCGACGGTGTTTTCGCCCGACTGCTTGTTGATTTGCATCCGGACGGCGGCGTGCCCTTCGCCGAGGCTGCCGCTCGCGTCACGCGAAGTGATGCGCAGGAACTGGCGGCGATCTTCCGTCGAGTCGGTCACGTCCGCGACGTCCCTCAGGTAAACGGGGACGTTCTGCCGGGTGAGGACGACGAGGTCGCGGATGTCGTCGATGTTGACGAACTGACCCTGGCTGCGAACCAGGTACGTCGAGTCGCCCTGGTCGATCTGGCCGAGCGGCAGGTTCTGGTTCTCCGACTTGAGCGCCTGCACGACGCGGTCGACGGAGAGATTGAGCGCGGTGATCTTCTCCTTCGAGAGGTCGACGTGAATCTGCCGGCGCAGGCCGCCATTGATGGTGACCGCCGCGACGCCGGGCGCGCGCTCGAGGCGCGGCGACAGGTCGTTCTCGGCGAGCTCGCGCAGCGTGACCGGGTCGTAGTCCCCCTCGACGCCGATCTGCATGATCGGGAACGCGTTCGAGTCGGCCTTGAAGATGGTCGGCGGATCCGCTTCTTCCGGCAGGCGGCCGCGCACGCGGTCGAGGCGGCTGCGGACGTCGTCGGCCGCCGCGTCGAGGTTGGTGCCCCACGCGAAGTTCAGCCGGACGTTGCTGCCGCCCTCACGCGATGAGGAGTCGACGCGCGTGATGCCGGCGACCGCGCTGACCGACTGCTCGATCGGCCGCGTGATCAGCTCTTCGATCTCGAGCGGGCCGACGTTCGGGTAGTTGGTGTTGACGGTGATGGTCGGCTGCGTGAACTCGGGCATCAGGTCCACGGGCAGCTTCGACAGCGAGACCACGCCCAGCAGGACGATGACGCCGCTGAGCATGAACATCGTGACGGGACGATGGATGGCGAGGCGTGGGATGCTCATAAGCTATTGCGTCTCCGAACCTGCCCGCGGCGTGCCGCCGGGACGCTGACCGCCGAAGCGGCCGCGGCCTCCTTCGCGGCCCGCGCGGCCTGCGCCGCCGGGATCCGGGGGCCGGGAGCCTGAACCCTCAGAAGCCTTTGAAGCCTCAGAAGCCTTTGAACCCTCTGAACCTCTTGAACCCTCTGAACCCACTGAACCGCTGCCGGTCGTCGCCTCTCCGCCGCGCCCGCCGCGTCCACCACGGCCGCCGCGTCCGGCGCCTCCGCCGGCAAGCACGATCGGATCGCCGTTGCGCAGTCCGGCGGCGCCGGTTGTGACGACGCGGTCGCCCTCCGCCACGCCGTCGAGGATCTCGGTGCGGTCGTTGCCTTCGATGCCGACCTTCACCGGGTGGAACGACGCGAGGTTGTTCACCGACAGGTAGACGCCGCGCGTGCCGCTGGCGTCCACGAGCGCGTTGGTCGGCACGACGAGCGCGTTGGGATGCGATTCGGTGACGATGCCGACGCGCGCGTACATCCCGGGCTTCAGGCGGTACGTGTCGTTGGGAATCTCGATCTCGATTGGCGCGGTGCGCGTCGCCGGATCGAGCACGGGCGAGAGGCGCGCGATGCGTCCCATGAAGTCTTCACCGGGGAACGCGTCCACCTCGACGCGCGCCATGTCGCCGACGCCGATCTGTTTCAGGTCCTTCTCGATGATGTTCGCGACCAGGCGCACGCGCGTGATGTCGACCACGTCGACGATTGGCGCGTTGGCGGAGACGAATGCCCCGGGGTCGGCCGAGCGGCGCGCGACGAATCCGTTGACCGGCGAGACAATCAGGGTGTTCTGCAGGTTGATGCGCAGCTCGTCGAGGCGCGCCTGCGACTGGTTGTTCTGCGCCCGCGCCAGGTCGAGCGACGCCTGCGCCGACTGGTACTTCGCTTCCGCGTCGTCCAGCGTCTGCTGCGGCAGCAGCTGCCGCTGGAACAGGTTGCGCGAGCGCTCGACGTTGGTCTTCGCGAGATCGAGGTCGGCTTCGCGCTGGCGGATGGTCGCCTTCGCCACCTCGAAGGCCGCTTCCGCCTGCTTGACCTGCTCGCGAATCTCCTCGTCCTCGATCCGCGCGATGCGCTGGCCGCGGGTGACCCGGTCGCCCAGCTTGACGGTGAGCTCCTCGAGGCGTCCCGCCGTCCTGGGCACGACCGAGACCGTCTGGTCGCCGATCAGGTTGCCGACAACGGCGAGCTCGCGGTTCACGGCCGCGTGCACCACGGGCGCGAGCTCCACGGTGAGCTGGCCGCGCCCACCGCCGCGCGCGCCGCCGCCCTGGCGTCCCGCCTGCCCGCCGCCCGGCGCCGCCGCCTGCTGGGCGTCCGCCGCCTGCGCCGCGTTGTCACGGCTGAACATGCCCGAGTAGAACGCGACCCCCGCGAGCGCGGCCGCCACGATGACCGCAATGATGACGATTCTTTTCATCGATGAAAATTCCGGAGCTCTTCCCTTGTATGAGTGTTGTCCCTAATTGCCGCCGCCGAATCCTCCGCCACCGCCGCCCGCGGCGCGCGGCGTGTTGGCCCCGTTGGTTGCGGCGTTGATCGCGCTCACGGCGGCGCTGCCGGCAGTCGGGACCTCCTGTACGCGCGCGAATTCAACCTGCGCGCGCCGATAGTCGAGAAGCACGCGAAGCTCCGCATTCTGAGCGTCGCGAAGATCGCGCTGTGCCTGGACGACGAAGAAGTTCGTGGAGAGTCCGACATCGAACCGGCTTTGCTCAGCGTCAAGGCGTCGCTCGGCCAGCTCGCGTGCCGCCACGGCCGCCTGCAGCCGCTCACGATTCGAGTCCACCTGCAGGGCGGCGTTGGTGACCTCGGTGGCGATCTGCAGCTCCATCTGGCGGCTCTGTGCGACCGTCTGCTGCCGTTGAATGCGCGCGCGCGCCAGGTTCGCGTCCGCCGGGCTGGTGCCAATGGGATAACTGAGCTGGAGCGCGAAGTTCCAGGTCGGCGCGGTCTGGTTGGTCAGGATGCGGAGCGCATCCGAGTAGCCGCTCGGGATCGTCTGGGTAATGATGCCGCCGAGGCCCTGCCGGATGAATTGCGGTCCACCGACGCCCGCCGCCCCGTAGCTGCCCGTCAGATCGAGCGCCGGCAGCCGCTGATCGGAGAGGTTCCGCAAGGCCACGTCGTTGGCCGCGAGCTGCTTTTGCGACTGCTGGAGATCGGTCCGGCTTTCGAGCGCGCGTCGCACCGCCCCGGCGACGTCAATGGTCTCCGTCGTAAAGGTGGGGCGGTCCACAGGGTTGATCGCGGACGTCCATAACGGGTCGTCCGTCCCATTGACGATCAGCCGCTTGAGCGCAAGCTCCGCGGTCCGCCGCGTCGCGTCCGCCTGCGCGAGGATCTGGCGGCGATTGGCCTCTTCCGCCTGCGCCTGCACGATGTCGAGCGGCGCCAGCGCCCCGACCTCGACGCGCGCGCGATTGTCTTCGACGAGTTTCGTCGCGAGCGCGAGTGACCGCGACGCCACGTCCTCGGCTTCGATCCCGTACACGTAGTCCCAATACGCGTTCCGGACGTTGGCGAGCGTACGGACGATCGTGCCGCGCAGCGCGATTTCCGACATCTCCTGCGTCAGCTGCGTGACTCGAAGCTGCGCGCGCGTACCGTCGATGCGGAACCCGCGCAGCAGCGGCTGAATGTAGAGCGCGTTGATGTTCGTATTGACCACCGGATTGCGCGTCGCGAACAGGTCGCTCTGCTTCTGGCGGTTGTTGTTGAACGTGAACGCAAAGCTGCCGCCGCCCCATTTGACGTTTTGCGCCACGCCGGAATTGCCGGTAAACGTCTCGGTCACGAGCATGTCCGCGCCGGCGGTCTGGCTTCGCGGGAACTGCGACTGGCTGCGCATCCCGAGGTTGGACGTGAAGGTGGGCCGATAGTTGGCGTCGAGCGCCGCAATCGAGAAATCGAACGTCTGCGGGTTCAGGCGTTCGACGGCGATGTCGAGATTGCGCTCGAGCGCGCGCGCCGTCGCCTCGTCCAGCGTGAGGTTCACCGGCGTGCCGGCCGGCGGCAGCGGCTCGGTCGGGCGTGTCTGGTCGATGTCGAGCGCCCTGGCAGATGCGAACTTTCGCGCGGCTTCGCGCGCGAGGTCGTCCAGCCGCGCGCGATCGCTCGCCGACTGCTGCGCAGCGGCGGGACGCGTGCTGGCCAGCACGAGGAGGGCACACGCAACGAAACGAACGGATGAAACCAGCCTCTTCATGGGTACTTCGAAGAAAAATGAAAACTACCGGCCACCGCGGCCGTGGTTGCGCGTCTGCTGCTGCAGCATCACGAACTGCACGCGCTGATCGGGCGTCAACACGCGGCGCATCCGGAGCAGCATCATCGTTCGCGACTTGTTCAACTCGGAACGGGCGGCTTCGACCACCCCGACCTGCGCCATCACCTGGGCGTCGTCGCTGGCTTCGACCATCTGGTTGAAGTCGGCTTCCGCCTTGTCGAGCGCGCCCTTCTGCTGGCGGAGCACGGGCACCGTTTTCTGGAAGATCGCCTCGATTTTGGTGCTCTGCTCCTGGGTGAGGCCGAGTCCGCGGATGAACGTGTCGGACTGCCACCACTTGAAGCCCTGCGCGGACGCCGGCGGACCCCAGAGCACGGCAATGGCGGTCACGATGGCGACGCAGGCGGCAAACCGCCCGGAAATGGCTGGAAAATTCATGGCTGACTCGCCGGGAAATACGCCGGGAACCCCGATTTTGTTTACCTGGACAGGTTAACGAGGGCGTCGAGGCGCCGGACGACCTCCCCCACGAGGTTATCGGGCGTCGAGGCGCCCGACGTCAAGCCGATGACGACGGGGCCGTGCGGCGCCAGCCAGCCCTCGGTGACACATTCGTCCCGGGCGCCAACCGGTTTGTGGCGGATTTCCGCCGCCGAGACCAGGC
>DASQAX010000390.1:0-4946 GCA_035635535.1 Vicinamibacterales bacterium
CCCGCGCCGAAGCGATCGATCCTCTTCCTGTCGGTCACGGCGGAAGAGCAGGGGCTGCTCGGCTCGCAGTACTACTCGGTGACGCCCATCTATCCGCTCCGCAAGACGCTCGCGAACATCAACATGGACGGCCTCAACGTGCATGGCCGGACGAAGGACCTGACGCTCGTCGGCTACGGTGCGTCAGAGCTGGACAACTACGCCAGCGCCGCCGCCGCCGAGCAGGGGCGCATGATCCGTCCGGACCCGGAGACGGAGAAGGGCTTCTACTACCGGTCGGATCATTTCAACTTCGCGAAGCAGGGCGTTCCCGTGCTCGATCCCGACGAAGGGACGGACTTCGTCGGCAAGCCGCCGGAGTACGGCACGCAGGTGAGGGACGACTACACGGAGCACGACTACCACAAGCCGAGCGACGTGGTGAAGCCGGACTGGGACTTGAGCGGCGCGGCCGACGACCTGAAGGTGTTCTTCGCCGTCGGCTACCGCGTGGCGCAGGCGGACAAGTATCCGGAGTGGAAACCGGGGAACGAGTTCAAGGCGACGCGCGAGCGAATGCTGCAGCAGCAGTGAGCGGGCCGATATTCACCGCTTGAGCACGTCGGCCCAGAAGGCCACGAGCTTCATCGTCTCGGTTGCCGCCGCCGCGCGGTCGATCTCCGCATGCGTGATGAGATCGCTCAGCAGCAGGTGCACGTCCGCACCTTTCTTCCCGAGGTAGTCCGCCAGCATCACCGACTCCGCCGCGGGGATCACCGTATCTCCCAACCCGTGCAGCAGGAAGACGGGCGCCGCCGGCGCGTTCGGCATCCGGTCGGCCGAGAGCGTCGGCGAATCCGCACCGAGCGCGGATAGATACGGCACGAGCGCGGGACCCAGCTTGCCGACGTTCCGGTCGTTCACGTACGCCATGTAGGTGGCAGAGGGTTCCGGCAGCGTCTTCGCGTACTCGCGTGCCTTCTCGAACGTCGCGTTCGCCTGGTTCATGTCCACGAGCGTCAGCTGGGAGGCGAGGAGGAACGTCTCGATCCCCCTGCGCAGCGGCGTGACCTGCTCGCGGGGCACGATACCCTGGTCCGCGAGGCCGTAGAGGATGACCGTAACCCCGTAGTCGTGCGGCGGGTGATTCTCCACGCCCGGCACGTGCACTTCCTCGCCCGTCGCCAGGTAACGCATGACGCGCGGCATGTCCGCGTGGCCGCCGAACGAGAGGACGTACGCCACCTTGTCGCGAATCGACGGCCGGCCCGCCGCGACGACCGACATCCCGCCCGCGAAGCTGATGCCGATGAGGCCGATGCGGCCGTCGGGCGCGAGATCCGGCCGGGCGGCCATCCAGCCCACCGCGTCCTCGATGACGTCGGTCGAACGAACCGTGATCTGGTACCGCATCAGATCCGGGAGCGCCAGCGTCATCACCATCACGCCGCTGCCGGCCAGGTCCTTCGCGAGCGCCGTGAGCCGAGGCTCGTTGATGCCCATCGAATGGATGCCGGGAATCAGGAGCGCGCTCCGCGAGAAGCGGCCGTCGGGGCGATAGAACTGCGCGGGAACCTCACCGCTGCGCGTGGCGACCGTGTGCGGCGGCATCACGGTGACCGTGTGGGCGTGTTGCGCGGCAAACTGCCCGACGCGTCCGCCGACGTGCGCCACCCGCACGAACAGCGACGCCGCGCGGGCGTACGGCGCGGCGAGCCAGGTCAGGACGGCGGCGACGACGAGAACCGCCGCGAGAATGCGCCAGCCGCGCCGCGCTGCCATGCGTGCTCATGTTACCTTCAGATTGCGGATGAAGAGGCTGATCGTTGCGATCGACGGACCCTCCGGCGCGGGGAAGGGCACCATCGCCAGGACGCTCGCGGAGGCGCTGCAGTATCGTCACGTCGACACCGGCGCGATGTACCGTGCGGTCGGGTGGAAGGCCGTGCACGACGGCATCGCGCTCGACGACGAGCCGGCGCTCGCGGCGCTGGCGGAGCGATCGCAGATCCGCGTCGAGGGGGGGCGCGTGTCGATCGACGGCCACGACATCACGCGGGACATCCGGACGCCGGAGATCGACAAGGCGGCGTCCGCCGTCGCGCGGATACCGCGCGTCCGCGAGGTGCTCGTCGCGCGCCAGCGCCTCATGGGCGAGCCGGGCGGCGTCGTCATGGAAGGGCGCGACATCGGAACCGTCGTCTTTCCGGATGCCGACGTGAAGATCTATCTCGATGCCTCCGCGGAGGTACGCGCGCGCCGGCGCCTGAACGACCCGGCGCACAGCGGCGGGAAGGCGGGGGAAGCGGCGGTGGCCGCCTCCATCGACGCGCGCGACCGGTCCGACACGACGCGCACCGCGTCTCCCTTGACGATGGCCGCCGATGCGGTGTTGATCGATACCACGGGCATGCCGATCGCACAGGTCGTCGACAAGGTCCTGGCCCTGGTGAAGCGCAGGCTCCCGACATGAGCGCATCTTCCGCCGCCGACGCTGCATGAACCCGGAGTCGCCGTCGACCTCCGTTGCCGAGCACCTGCGCATCGCGATCGGGATCGCTGCCGCGATTGCCATCGCCGCCGGTATCGCCGGTCTTGCGGGGTGGTTCTTCGGCATCGGGCGGCTGATGTCGATTGCCAGCGAGGCGCCCGCGCTGATGCCGATGAGCGCGCTCGGCCTGCTCACCGCGGGCATTGCGCTCGCCTACGCCCCCTCACACCCTCGCTTCTCGCGCGGCCTCGGCGCGCTCGTCGTGGCGATTGCGGCCGCCGCGGCCATCGGCTATCTCACGAAGACCGACTTCGGGTTCGGAGATCTTCCGGAGGGGCTGACCTCGGGCGCCGGGACGCTGCCCGGTTTGCCGGCGCCGAATTCAATCCTGGCGTTCGCCCTGGTCGGCAGCGCGCTCGTCGTCTTGCCCCGCGCGCCAGTGGTGGCCCAGGGCCTCGCGCTGCTCGCCGCCACGATCGCGTATCTTGCGGGGCTCGGCGAGCTGTTCGGTGCGTCGACGGTGCGGGGTCTCTCGGCATACACGGCGATGTCGCCCCAGACGGTGATGTCGATGTGCGCGCTGGCGACGGGCGTCCTCTGCGCCACGCCCGAGGCCGGATTGATGCCGCTGCTGACGGATCGGGGCGCCGCGGGCCTCGCCGTCAGGCGCTTCCTGCCCGTGGCGATCCTGCTGCCGGTCGTGCTCGGCGGGGTGCGCATCGCCGGCGAGCTGGAAGGGCTGTTCGATACACGCTTCGGCACCGCGCTCATGGCGGTCGCGAGCGCGGCGCTCGCGGGCATTCTGACCGTGGACATCGCGGTTGCCATCCGGCAGCTCGATCAGAAGCTCCGCGCCGAGCATCGGGCGCGCGAGGTCGCCGAGTCCGAAAGCCGCGTCAAGGACGACGTCCTCGCGCTCCTGACCGGGGAGCTCCGCACGCCTGCCGGCGTCATTCACGCGCAGGCGCACCTGCTGCAGGCGGGCGTGCTGACGAACGAGAAAATGCGGCAGGTGATCGAGACCGTCAGCCGCAACGCCGCGCGGCTGCGCCAGTCCATCGACGATGCCGCGGAGGTGGCCGCGATGGCGCAGGGCGGCCTCCTGTTCGAGCCCGCCGAGATCGATCCGCGCGACCCGATACGCCGCGCGCTGGACGTGTGGGCTCCGGAGATCGCCGCGAAGCGGATCGCCGTCACCGCGCAGCTGATGCCCGTCGGCTTCGTCCAGGGCGACGCCGTCAGGCTTCAGCAGATCGCGAGCAACCTGCTCTCCAACGCGGTGAAGTTCACGCCGCCGGGTGGTGAGATCCGGGTGGAGACCGTTCGTGACGGCGACCTGGTGCGGATCATCGTGCAGGACACCGGCTGCGGGATTCCGCCGGAGTTCCTGCCGCACGTGTTCGAGCCGTTCAAGCGATCGTCGGGCTCGCTTCACGAGCGGCCCGAAGGCCTCGGCCTGGGGCTGACGCTCGTGCGCCATCTCACCGAGCTTCATCGCGGGACGGTCACGGCGCACAGCGACGGACCCGGTCGCGGCGCCCGCTTCGTCGTGCAGCTGGTGACGAACTAACGGTCCTTGAAGTCCTCGGACGATGCGGGGTCGAGCTCCCAGCGATGTTTGTCGCGCTTGGAGATCTTCGCTTCGCCCTTCAGTTCCTCGTTGTCGTCGTACTGCACGCCAACCGCCTTGCCGATGTCGTCGACGATGTCCTGATCGGGTGTGGGGTTGTCGCCGCCCGGCGCTTCGTCGCCGACCGTCGCCGCCGATTCCCAATCCGCGTCAACGTCGCCCGCGGTCAATGCCGGGCTCGTCTCGTTGTGCTCGCTGAGGCGCTCGCGCATCTGACGACGGCCGCTGCGAACGGCCGAGGCTCTCCGGTCGAGGTCGAGCGACGATGGCGGGGTCGGGACGATGTCGTCGCCCTGGATGGTGCGGCGTGCGCGGTCGAGCGATGGCGCCTTTCGCGCGGCCACTTTCGGGGCGGCCTTGCGCGTGGCGCTCGCCCTCCGAATCCCGGCCGCCCGGCGTGCCTTCGCAACCCCAGCCGCCTTACCTGCCCCCGCCTTTCTCGCCCCACCCGCCTTACGGGCCTTACCCGCGCCGGATTTCCGTGCAACGGCCTTCCTGGCGCCCGCTCGACTGTTTTTCGCTGCCGTCTTCCGCGCCGCCGTTTTCCGCGCGGTGCGTGCTGTCGGGCTCGTCTTGCGGGCCTGTTTCCTGGTTGCTGAGGCCTTGCGTTTGGCCATCGCCGTCGTCCTTTCCGTCCCTGCTTACCTTGACTGTTTCCGGGTAAGTGTCGTAAAGTCTAGTGCTTATCGGCGAAGGAAGTAGCTGACAGACAAGCTCCATCCAACCACCAGATCTCTTCTCTCGCCGTTATAGCTGTGGGGGGCCGGTCCCCGCAACAGAAACCGGTAATCAGATTCAGGAGGACGCGCAAAGAATGGCGAATGTTGATAACGGGTTAGTCTCGCC
>DASQAX010000391.1:0-2912 GCA_035635535.1 Vicinamibacterales bacterium
CCGACGTCGGCGGCCACGTCGATCAGGCGCCGGGCGTCTCGGCGCCCTCTTTGACGACCTTCACCTTCAGCGGCACGGTCACCTCGCGGTGCAGCTTCAGCGGCACGTCGTGCTCGCCGATCGTCTTGATCGCCTCGGGCAGGATCAGCTTGCGCCGATCGACCTCGAAGCCCTTGCTCTTCAGGTAATCGGTGATGTCGGCCGCGGTCACCGATCCGTACAGCTGCTCGGTCTCGCCGACCCGGCGCGCGATCGTGATGTCGATCGAGGACAGGCGCGCCGCAATCGCCTCGGCCCCCCCCTTCTCGTCCGCCTCGCGCGTTTCCATGATCTTCCGTTCGCGCTCGACGTGCTTCTTGTTGCCCTCGGTCGCCAGCAGCGCGAGCTTCCGGGGCAGCAGGTAGTTGCGCGCGTAGCCGTTGGAGACCTTGACGATCTCGCCGCGCTTGCCCAGTTTCTCGACGTGGTCTCTGAGAATGACTTCCATGATGTCCTCGTCAGGCGGACCTGAAGGTCCGCCCCTACGTACTACGTTCGAATCGACACGCGGCGTTACCGACGCATGACGCGACGGACGTAGAGGCGGACCTTTCAGGTCCGCCTGCAATCTATTCGGCCGTGTACGGGATCAGCGCGAGCTGCCGCGCGCGCATGATCGCCGTGCGCAGCTTCCGCTGGTGCAGGGCGCAGGTTCCCGAGATCCGCCGCGGCAGGATCTTCGCGCGCTCCGGCACGAACGGCATCAGGAGCTTCATGTCCTTGTAGTTGATGTCGTCGATCTTGTCCGCGCAGAACTTGCAGACCTTGCGGCGGCGGAACATGGGACGGCGCTGGCCGTCCTTCCCCTGCTGCGCGCCGCGCGCGCCGGTCTTGCCGCGTCCGCCGCCGCCGCCTCCGAAGCTTCTCTTGCTGCCGTTCATCGGTCCAACCCCTCAGGCATGTCAAAACGATCGTCGCGGTCGTCGTCCACGTCGGCGCGCTGGCCCTCGCCCGGCTGCCGGTCTGGCGGCAGGCCGCGCGCGACGCGCCGCCGGCGCGCGTTCTCGGTGCGCCGCGTGCGCGTGCGATCGACGACCGACTGCTCCTCGTCGGTGCGGACGATCAGGTGGCGGATGACGAGATCCGAGACCTTGAGCCGGCGGTCGATCTCCTTCATCAGCTCGCCGCCGCCGTCGATGGTCTCGAGGACGTAGGTGCCTTCCTTGTGCCGCCCGATCTCGTAGGCCAGCTTGCGCCGGCCCCAGTTGTCGGTCTTCTCGATCTGGCCGCTCAGGCGCTGGGCGATGGCGTCGACCTGCGTGTGCAGGTCGGCGATCTGGGCGTCGGTCGCGTCGGGCGACACGATGTAGACGAGCTCGTACTTCCGTTTCATTGCTCTCCTTCTGGACTAAGCGGCTGCCAAGGGAAACCACGAAGGGCACGAAGAACACGAAGGAAAAATATTTCTTCGTGATCTTCGCGTGCTTCGTGGTTATCGAAGCAGCAAGGAGCTAGTCATTCAGTCCGGGTCCGTGGCGCCCGGGTTGTACGTGTTCATCACCTTTGCGATGCCTTCCGCGGCAAACATCTCGGCGGCGTCGGCCGCCCGGGCGATGAACTCTCCGAGGGCCGGCTGTTCGTCGGCCTCGAACTTCGAGAGCACGTGATCCGCGAGATCCCTCCGCGCATCGCCGCGCCCCACCCCCAGCCGGAGCCGGGAAAACTCCGTGGTCCCGAGCCGCTCGATACACGACTTGAGACCGTTGTGACCGCCCGCCGAGCCTCGCGCCCGCGCGCGCAACCGGCCGAAGGGCAACGCCACCTCGTCGACGACCACGAGCAGGTCGCCGGCCTCGATGCCATAGTAGCGCGTCAGCGCCGCGACCGCGTCGCCGCTGCGGTTCATGAACGTCAGCGGCTTGGCTATCAGCAGCGGATCCGCGCCGAACTTCTTCGCGATGAATGCGTCCGGCACCTGCGACGGCGCCATCGCCATCGTGAGGGTGTGCCGCGTCGCAATCTCGTCGACCACCATGAAGCCGACGTTGTGTCGCGTGTCCCGGTACTCGCGACCGGGATTGCCAAGACCAACGATCAGCTTCACCCGCCCTACTTCTTCTCTTTCTCTTCCTTCTTCTTCTCTTTCTCTTCCTTCTCCTCGGTCTTGCCCTTCTTGATGACCTCGGGCTCCGCCCCCGCCGCTCCGGCAGCCGCCGGTGCTGCGGCTGCGCCTTCGGCCGCCGCGGTGGTCACCGCCGACTCCTCGGCCTTCGGCATCACGACATGCACGAGCATCGTCTCGCCGTCGGTCATCGCCTTCCACTTCGGGTTGGTCGGAACGTCCTTCACGCGAATCGACTGGTGGAGCATCAGTTCGCTGACGTCGACGTCGATGTGCTCCGGAATGTCGGTCGGGAGGCACTGCACCTGGATCTCGCGCGTGACGAAGTCGAGCAGGCCGCCCTGCTGCTTGACGCCCTGCGGCTCGCCCTTGACGACGACGGGGACGGACACGACGATCGCCTTGTCCATCGCCAGCTGGTAGAAGTCGGCGTGCAGCAACTGGTGCGTGACCGGATCGAGCTGATAGTCGCGGACCATGACGCGCGACTCGCCGCCATCGAGCTTCAGGTTGATCAGCGTGTTGGCGCCCGACTCGGAGCGGAGGATGCGGAGCACCTCCTTCGGGTTCACGGCCACGGGCACGCCTTCCGGCGCCTGGCCTTCCTTGCGCGCGCCGTACACGACGGCGGGGATGTGACCGGCGACGCGGAGGCGGCGTGCCTCGTTCTTCCCTCTGCCGTCACGCTTCTTGGCGTCAAGTGTCGCGTCCATACGTTCCTCAATGAATTGGCGGGCCGTAAAGGCCCGCCCTACAAACGTCGTCTGCGTTCGCGGGGCGCCCCTTTACGGGGCGCCATCACACAAACAGC
>DASQAX010000392.1:0-7099 GCA_035635535.1 Vicinamibacterales bacterium
GTGCGCAGACGACTCCAGCGATCGCGCCGATCCCCGAGGTCACCGGGCCGATTGCGATCGCTGCGACATCGGTCCCGTTGATGATGTCGAGCAGGCTCCAGACCGTCGTCGATCTGCCGAGGGCGGGATACGTCGAGGAGGAGTTCTTCCTGACGGGACGCGCGAACGTCTACGACTGGTCGGCGGCCGGCCAGCCCGTGGTGAAGACGCCGAACGCCCCGTACACCACCCGCCTGATGCTGCGCCGGCCCGCGGACGCGGCGCGGTTCAGCGGCACCGTGATCGTCGAAATCGTCAACTCGGCGCGGCGATACGACTTTCCGTTCGCATGGGGCGTCTCCCATGACCAGTTCATGGAGACCGGCGACGCGTTCGCGATGATCACGCTGGCGCAGGCGAACCTCGAGGGGCTGAAGGCCTTCGACCCGATGCGCTACGCCCCGCTGTCGCTCGCGAACCCGACGCCGGAGGAGACGTGCAACGCCGGGAGGGCCGGCGGTCCTTCGCAGACCGCGCCCGGCGAGGAAGGGCTGCAGTTCGACATCCTCGCGCAGGCGGGGGCGCTGCTCAAGGCAGGGCGCGCAACCGGCCCGCTGGGCGGATTCCGCGTGCAGCGCCTGTACATGGTCGCCTACGATGGCGCGTTGCCGACCTACATCGCCGCGGTGCATTCGCGGATCAGGCTGGCAGGCGGCGGGCCGGTTTACGACGGGTACATCCTGAATCGCCATCCTGCGCTCACGCGCCTCCGGCGCTGCGGCATGGCGCCGGCCGCCGGCGATCCCCGGCAGATCATCCGGAACCTCGACGTTCCGCTGATTCGCGTCATCGGCCAGACCGACATCCTGGCGACGTACGCGCAGCGCCGGGAGGACAGCGACGCGCCCGGCGACCGGTACCGGCTGTACGAAATTGCGGGAGGCGCCCACGCGGACGCGGCGTTCTATCCGTACATTCCGGCCGTCGCGGACCTGAGAAAAATCGGCAGCGCGTACCCGTTCCTCGCCTCGTGGCCGTTTGCCAACCAGTGCGAGCCGGAGCAGACGCTGGCGAAGACGCCGATCAACACCCACGCGCTCGATGCCGCCTTCGCGAACCTCACGCGGTGGATTCGCGACGGGGTGCCGCCGCCAAAGGCGGAGCGGATCAAGATCGAGAACCCGGGAACGCCGCAGGCACGCATCGCCGTCGACCAGTTCGGCAACGCCATCGGCGGCGTTCGCTCGCCGTACCTCGACGTGCCGATTGCCACGTACTTCACGACCTCGAAAGGGGAGACGTTCTGTCCGGAGCTCGCGCACACGGTGCCGTTCGACTGGGCGCGGCTCAACAGCCTGTACGGAACGCCGCAGAACTACCGCGCGAAGGTGGCGCAGTCCGTCGATCGGCTGGTTCGCGAGCGATGGCTGACGGAATCGGACGGCCGCAGGATCAAGGCCGAGGCCGGGTCGGTACCGGTGTCATCGAGCAATTGACGCACCAGGCGGACCTGAAGGTCCGCCTCTACGTGACACGCGAACTTTAGTTGACGCCGAACTGGCGGTAGTCGAGGACCGGCTCGCGTCCCTCACACGACGCGAGCGTCGCCCAGCGCTCGATGCGGCGGGAGGCCGCGATGGTCCCGCGCGCGATGTACGACTCCTGGTTCCGCTGCAGCTGCTTGAGCGAGTACCGGTAGTTCGCCGCGAAGCCCACCGACCGGTGGAGGCCGGCGTCCGAGACGTCGCCGAGCCAGTTGACGCGTTCGAGCCGCGCTCCGTTGCCCAGGTGGAAACGAGCCACGGCATCGGCCGGCTGCGTCCCGCGACGCGCGTACAGCAGATAGTAGGAGCAGAGCGGAATCAGCTGCCGTTTCAGGATGCGCGCCAGCGCCGGCTGGTTCACCCACTTGTCATCGTTGAGCAGCGTGACGAGACCGCCAATCGCCTGGTCCCGCTGCGCGACGCCCTCGAGCCACTCGCGAAAGCCCGGAATCGGCGACAGCGTGGCGAACGTCCGCAGCTGCGGCAGGTCCGTGCGCATCGACTGCACCGACTTCTGGATGAGCGTGCCTCCCAGGCCCATCCCGCGGAATCCGTCGTGGCAGTTGGAGATCGAATAGAAAATCGCGGAATCGCACGCGCGCGGGTTGAGGACGGGTGAGTCCGGCTCGATCAGCGGCTGCACCCGCTCGCTCACCTCGGTCGTCAACGCGATTTCGGTGAAGATGACCGGCGAGTCCGGCACCTCCGGCTCGAACAGGCCGTAGCAGCGGCGGTCGGACTTCAGCCGCCGCTGCAGCTCGCGCCAGTTCCGCATGCGATGCACGGCTTCGAACCGGATCAGGTTCTCGAGGAGCGCCGGCGCCGCATCGGCGGTAATGCGCCGGAATTCGAGGACGATAGCGTTGCTGGGGGACACGGTGCGCCCCTATGCGCAACGCGTGTACCAATGCCAATCCGCGAAGCGGTACGCAGGACTTGCACGGAGTTTTTGAATAGTCGCGCGCGAGACCGACTATTGGGGGCCCGGCTCGGCGACTTCGCTTCCCGGGGGGCGACCAGCCGGCCGCGGGCGCGCCGGTCGCGAGGAACAAGAACTGTCAGCGGCGCATGGTCAGGATCGACGCGCGCTGGCCCTTCGCGGCGACGCCCAGCACGTGACCGAGGTCGGTTCCGAACACGCTGTCCCGCCGCGCCTCGATGAGCGCCGCCAGGTGCTCCTCGAATACGGCCGCCGCGGCGGCGTCCTGGTTGGTCCGCTCGGCGTGCAGGCGCCGCGCGTGCTCGACCTGGTGCCGCAGCGTCTGCTGCCGTTCGAGCGCGTTCCGGCCGGCCTTGACGTCCGCGGCATGCGCGTACTCGATCTCGTCGACGAGCAGCCCGGCGAACCTGCGCAGGTCGGCCGATTTCCTCTCACCCGCACGCAGCCCGAGCAGCGCGAGCGCCGCATGCTGCTGCACCAGCTCCGCGAACTTGGCGCGCGTCTGCGGCGCCGCCGTCGCGAACTCCGGCATGTCCGAATCGTCCGCGTAGATCATCGCCACGGTCGCGCCGTCGACGGTGAACGGGATGGCCATGGCGCACGATGGCGTGCCTCCGAAGGGGAGCACGATGCCGGCCTCGCCATGAATCGCGGGAAAGCAGGCCTCGAGCCGGCCCGAGCCGATCGCGCGCGACAGCAGCGACTCCGGCGTCAGCGGCACGCGCAGCTTCGAGATGTCGCTCGCGAAGGTGAACCCGGTCTGCCGGGCGCCCTCGAGCCGGTTCTCCTGGACGGTGAAGAGCGCGACGCGCGAGAACTCGCGCGCGAGCCCGTCCACGACCGAGCCGAGAATCCCGGACGCCGTGGTGGCGCGCTTCACGGTGTTGAAGACGGTCAGCAGCGCGTCGAGCGGCAGCGACGTGCAGGCGATCGCCTGCTCGCCGATCGCTGCGGCGTGTTCCCGGCGCATCTCCTCGATGGTCGACTCGAACTCCGCCGCCATGCGCGACACGTCGGGTGGCGCCGCCTGCGGGCGTTGGCGTTCGGCGTCGAGGTCGGCGCGCGTGGCCGCGAGATCGGCGCTGGCCTGATCGAGCGCGTCCTTCATTCTGCCGGCGACCGCGGTGCGGTCGTGCAGCTGTTTCCGGATCGCGGCGATCGCCGCGTTCGACGACAGCCGCTCGCGGATACGCTGCAGTTCCTCGTCCGCGATCCCGGGCACGTTCAGCTGTTCGTCGATCGGCATTGCGGCCGCTTCGACGGCCCTGCGGGCCGCGTCGAGACCGCGGATGACTTCCTGCGCCCGCGCGCTGACGAGCCGGTTCGTCAGCGCGGCGATCTCGGTCGCCAGGCACCGGGACAGTTCGGTGAGATCTGCGGGCGGATTCATGACACTGCTTGAACGGCGCCCGGCTACACGAGGCCGGACAGTTCGGCCGACAGCATCCGCTCGCACTCCGGGCAGATGACCACGTATCCCTTGCGGGGAAGCGTGGACGTGAAGGACGCCTGCGTGCGGAGCACGCGCAGCACCCGCAGCGTGCGGATTTCCTGCTCGCACTGGGGACACTGCACCGGCGCCTCCAGCGTGTAGAGCGCGCCCGCGCCCGACTGGGCCCTGGCCGTTGCCTGTGCCACGGTGGCGTCGACCGCCTCGGGACTCGGCGATGCCGGGCTCGTGGCCGCCGGTGACTGCGTCGTCTTTGCCGGATCGCCTGTCGCCTCGCCGCGCAACGCGTCCATCACCGCCGGGACGCCCGCGCGCCGCGGATCGAAGATGCCCCATTCGTCGCGGACGGGTCCGTCCTGCCTCTGAGCTGAATTTGCACTCATATTTGAGTCTCCGCGCTGGTGGCGGGTGGCAAGAGCTGCGCCGGTGAATCGTTACCCGTGCAGTCCGTTGCCGTCGCCTCGCGCGCGTCCAAGGCAGAGGTGGCCAATCACATCTTTCGCGGGGGAAGGTCTGAATCCGTCGCTGGAGCCCCCGGGCGCCGCGCGGACACCGCGGCGCGGTAGTCGAACGGTGCGCATGAGATCGGCGCGGTTTGTGAAGGATGTTTACATCGGCGCACGCTCACCGTGCGCCGGTGCGTAACGGTGTGAAACGTCACCTCGACGCGAATGTCGGTTTGGTGAGCGTGATCTCCATTTTCTGGTGAAGCCTATGGCGATGTGCTATCGATGTAAGAGCGACATGGTCATCGTCGGCGCGCTGTACTCGGGCATGCGCACGTCGTTTCGCCCGCAGGATTCCAAGTTCCTGACGCTCGAGACCGGCGACGTGATGACCAAGGCGACGATGTGCCGCAACTGCGGGGTCGTGGAGATCATGGGGGACGTGAACAAGCTGCGCCGGCTCACGAGCGAGCCGGACGCCGAAACCGAGCAGTTCGTGCGGCGGTAGCCCGCTCGCCGGCCTCGAGGCCGGCCCCTCCATCGGCCCGTGGCGATCACCGTTCGCCGCGGCCGCCCCGTGCCATCGCGCTCACCGTTGAAATGTTGTTGAGGTGTGTTTCCGCCCGTCGGGTCCATTCGTCATGCTCGGGCGGCGCCTCGCGGAGCAGCCGGCCGATCTCCTGCAGCAGCAGCTCGCGCTCGCCGTCGCCGGCCGCGCCGCACCGGACGCGCTCGAGCCAGCGTTGAATCGAGGTGAGCGCCCGGATGTGGCGCTCGCAGTCCACGCGCCAGTCGAGCAGCAGCGCTGCCAGCGCGTGTATCGACTCGAGGCGAAGCGTCACGTCGTCGGACGAGCGCAGGTCGGAGGCCGGCGCAAGTGGAGGTGTCATGCCGGCAGTAGGAAAAGCAAACGGTACGCCGCGATGCGTTATGCTCCGCCTGTGTGGGAGCCGACCAACCTGCAGTGGTGGACGCTTCTCATCGTCGCGCTGCTCATCGTTGCCGCATGGCCGCCGGCTGATAGCCGCAGCCTGGCGATGAAGTTCGTCAACTGGGCGGTCGATCCCGGCGACGGCCTGCCTACGTTGCCTCCGCCGTATGGACCGGGTGAAGGCGACGACCTGCAGGCGGTGAACGCGCATGACCTCCAGACGCGGATGTACGACGAGCTGTACAACAGGGGTGGGTGGACGCGGACGCGCCTCGAGCTGAAGGTGGCTGGCGACCCGTTCGAGCCGGCGACCGAGCGCCAGCTGCTTGTGGCGTTCGGCGTGGTCGGCGCCTTTCTGATCTGGAGATTCGGCGCGCGCGAGAAGTAGATCGGCTACAGGCGATGCCCGAAGCCCGTAGCCGACCTGAAGTACCTATTGCGTCGCCGTGCGGCCGCCGCCCTTGATCGTGATCTTCTCGACGGTCCACGTCGAGCAATCGCCCTTGTAGATCACGGTATCCGACTCGCAATGGATCTCGTGGATCAGGCAGCCGTTCTGGCCGTGGCCCTGGCTCGTCTGTGCCCAGCCGACGAGGTTGCCGCTCATATCCAGCTTGTAGACCTTCCCGTTGCCGTCGCCGCTGAACAGGTACTGGTTCGGCATCGGTGACGTGCAGACGCTCCATGGCGCGCCGACGGTTGCGATCGACTTGATGAAGGTCAGGTTGTCGTCGTACACCTGGATGCGGCGATTGCCGCGGTCCGCGACATACACGTTGTTCTTCGCGTCGGTCGTAATTCCATGGACCGTGTTGAACTGATTCATGCCGGCGCCACGTGTGCCGACCGATTTGTTCCACGTTCCATCCTTGTTCACTTTCACGACACGCGAGTTCTTGTAGCCGTCGGAGATGAAGATGTTGTCGTTGCTGTCGAACGCAACGTCTGTCGGACGTCCGAACGTGCCGACGCCGCCGACAGGGTAGCGGGCCTCGGGAGCCTCGCGCTCGCCGCGCTCGAGGAACCGTTCGAAGAAATCGATCGCTTCCGGCTTGCGGCCGAGGACCATCAGCACCGCGCCTTGCGGATTGAACTTGACGATCATGTTCGACCCTTCGTCGGTCATCCACACGTTGTCGTACTTGTCCACGCGGACGTTGTGCGCGAACGACGCCGCGTAGTTGTCCTGCCCCCACTGCTTGACGAACCGGAGGTTCTGGTCGAACTCGAACAGCTGCGACGCGGTGGCGCCGCGCGCGGGACCCACGTTGCCGCTGCGCGTGAACACGAACAGATTGCCCTTGGAGTTCTTGGCGACGCCGACCGCTTCGCCAATCGTGTGGCCGGGAACGGTCAGCCTGAGGACCTCTTCGGTGACCTGCAGCTGCGGCGTCGATTTCTCGAGCGCCTCCTGCTTGGCGATGGCCGCCTGCTGTTCAGGACTCGCTCCCTGCGGTGCCGGGGCCGGCTGCGCCTGTCCGCCTCCGCGCTCTCCGCGCTGCGCGTACACGGCCGCGACGCCGAGCAGCACCACGACCACGACAATGATTGTGCGTCTCACGTTCCGCCTCCTTTAGTGCCGACCTGCCGCGTCCGCCAGAGTCGGCCTCCGGGTTCCTTGGTACGTCGAACTTCGCGTATGCGGCGGAGTATACTCCGCCCTCGAACCCGCAAACACATCCGTCAGTCGTCGTCCTTGCCCGCCGAAGCTCGAAGAGCGGAGGTGGGGCACACGGGAGCCGGACCATGAAAATGAGGATTGTGGCTCTGATCGTCGTGACGAGCCTCACGACCGCGAGCCAGGTGTTG
>DASQAX010000393.1:0-3112 GCA_035635535.1 Vicinamibacterales bacterium
GGCGTGTCGGTTCCGAAGACGACCTGGCTCGTCCCCATTTCCGCGACCAGGTGCCGCACGCCTTCCGGTGAGAACACCATCGCGTCCGCAAGGATGTTCGTGTGCATGTACTCGCTCGGCTTCCGCTTGATGATGCACTGCTGCCCGTTCCGCTGGCAGGCGACTTCCGTCCGGCCGAGGTACGACGGCAGGTAGCCGCCGCCGTGCGCGCCGCACACTTTCAGGGCCGGGAACTTGTCGAACGTCCCGTCGAAGATCAGCCGCGAGAGAAAGACGGTCGTCTCGAGCGGGTTGCCGACGATGTTGCCGAGGCCGCCGCGCCCGGCGAGCGCCCCCTGCTGGATCAGGTTCGCCGAGCCGTTGGGATGCATGAACGCCAGCTCTCCGAGCTGCGCGACCTTGGCCCAGAACACGTCGAACTTCGGCGACGACAGGCTCTCGCCGTTGACGTGCCCGCCGACGGCGACGCCCCGCGCGCCGAGGCGCTTCACGGCGTCCTCGAGCATCTCTGCGGCCACGTCCGGGAACTGGAGCGGAATCGACGCCATCCCGACGAACCGGTCGGGATGCTGCCTGCTCCACGCCGCCAGCGTCTCGTTGTGCTTGCTGCAGATCGCCTTCGCGAGCCCCTGGTCCTTGATCTCCCACCACCAGAAGTCGTTGACGCTGATGGCCTCGACGTCCACGCCGATCTTGTCCATCATCGGGATGCGATCGTCGAGCCCGGCGCCGGTCGACCGGTCCTTTTCGTACGGCGTCCCCTTGACGACGTCGCCGAGCGGCATGTCCCAGTGGCAGTGGACGTCAACCACCTTGACGCGCTTGCCTGCGACGCTCACTTGCAGCCGTGATGGCGCCTGCGCGAGCAACGCCTCGCCGCGCCGTCCGACGTAGAGACCGGCGGCCGCCCCGGCGACGGTCTTGACGAACTGTCTTCGATTCGGCACGGCGCTTCTCCTTCTGGTCAGGCGGGTCTACGTGAGTGACGACTGCGTCCGCGACGCGCGTCATCTTACCGCCATCGGCGGGGTCACCGCGGTCCCGACGCCGCGCCTTTCAAGGCCACGCCCGATTTGCGCTGCTCCACGGTCCGGACCACCGTGCGCGCGATTTCCTCCGCCGCCACCCGTGGCGGCTTCCCCTTTGGATGGATGCCACAGACGGCCGTCGTGGCCGAGTGATCGAGCTCGCGGCTCCACCGCGACCGCCCTGCCTCGTCTCGTCCATAGGTGACGTAGGCCGAGGCGGTGTTGAGTCCCGTCCCCGGCCGCTCACCCACGACGTGCACGACGACCGCGGCGCCGACGTGCGCGCCAATCTCGTAGCCGGCGCGCACCCGGCCGTTCTGCACGACGACATCGGTTCCGCCAACGTGACATCCCGCGTCGCCGAGGAGCCGGCGAAGCGGCGGCAGCAGCGCGCGAAGCTGTTCGTTGATGGCATCGGCGTTCAGGCCGTCGGACACGACGAGCTGGACCTGCGGCGATCGCCGGTACAGCGTCCCGATCGCAGCGGCATCGTCTTCGCGGATTCGTTCGCCGAGCGTCGGGTGCGCCAGGTAGTCGTCACGGCTCGCGGCGGCGGTCCGCACGCGCAGGTGGCGCGGACACGCATCCCTGAGGACACCCTCGTCCAGCGACGCGTACAGCGCGCGCCGTGCGTGTGTGTAGATGCGTTCGAGGCGCGCCTCCGCCTCCGGCGCATCGAGCGCCAGGTCCAGGCCGCGCTCCTGCAGCTCGCGGAGCTGACGCGATGCCTCCTCCTCGAGCAGCGACGACTGGCGGCGATCGCCGCCGCCGCGCGCGTAGGCGGCATAGAGACGCGCGATCGTGTCGCGCCCGGGGCGCAGCTCACCGCCGGGCCCGAGCGCGCCAAGCTCGATCAACCGCCGCTCCATGGCCGATGTCATCTGCCGCCCCGCGCCGCGGCGCAATGCGGGATGCTGGCGGAACGAGGTCGTCAGGTACCCGAGCATCGGGTCGGCGTTGCCCGCAACCGCCATCAGGTACGCGGGCGCGGCGCGCCCGACAATCCGCTCCGTCACGCGATGCAGCTCGCGCGGCGCGATGCCCATGTGAAAGGTCGCGCACACGTCGAGCCCCATCGTCAGGCCGTGCAGCTTCGCCATCGCCGCGTCCTCGAGGCAGGCGCGCTCGAGCTGCGCCGCGTTCCTGAAGACTTCCGGCCCGATGAAGCCAGCCACGTCGTTCACGATCATCCATGCGTGGGGTGGGTCCCGCCGGTTACCGGCGTCACGCGAGGCGGACCCGCCGGCAATCCGCTGCCCGATGTGACGCGCCACGCCATACGTGCGCGCCTCGAGCGTTCCCATGTCGATCCCCTCGGCCGCGCCGTTGGTCACCTCCGAGCCCTGGCCCGTTTCGAAATAGAGGCCGTCGAAATCGCGCGCGAGGTCGATCACGCCCTCGACGTCGAGGCCGACCATCCCCGCGAGCGCGCGCGACGTGCCGGCGAGGCTCTGGAAGCCGACGTCGACGCGCGCGTGCGTCCGCGCGGCATGCTGCTTGACGATGTCCGACAGCACGCAGTAGCGCGTGGGCAGCTCGAGACTCCGGACGACGCGCTCGAGCAGCGCCTCCAGCCGCGCGATCGTGTCGAGATCGTCGGCGGCGGGATTGAGCCCGAGGATGACGTCGCCGCAGCCGTGGGAGAGGCCGTCGAGGATCGAGAACAGGATTTCCCGTTCGTCATCGCCGGCGCTGTTCGGCTGGATGCGCGAGCCGAAATGCCCCGGGTGGCCGATGCCGATTCCCGGACCCGGGAGCGGGTTGAACAACGCGCGCGACAGCGCCGACAGCTCGTCGTCGCTCATGACCTTCACGACCGCGGCGATCGCCTCGCTCGCCAGCGCGTCGCGGTGCTTCTCCACCCACTCGGCCGCGCGCGGCCCGGTCAGCACGCCTTTCAGCCGGGCGATCGTCATCGGGTCCAGCTCGGGATCGGCGCGGCGATCGCGGGAGCGATCGAGCGCCGCCGTCACGCCGTCGTCGATTGGCGGGGAGCGCCGGATATCGCCAACGGTCGTCGCCAGCAGCGCGCGGCGTGCCTTCTCGCGCAGGTGGTCATCCGCGGTCCCGCCGACGGTGAGATC
>DASQAX010000394.1:0-21789 GCA_035635535.1 Vicinamibacterales bacterium
CGACCCCAAGGCCTTCACCCACACCAACCCGCTCGACGGCATGTCCGAAGGCGGCAGCCTCGTGTGGGAATCGGACGAGATAGGGGAGGCCGCGTGGGAGCGGCTGCCGCTCTGGGCGCGCAAGCAGATCATCGACAAGAAGATCCGGGTCTTCACGATGCCCGGCTTCAAGATCGCCCGCGAAGCCACCGACCGCGGCGACCTGCAGCTCCGCATGCAGGGCAACGCGTTCCTCGGCGCGTTCTTCTCGGTGTCGCCGATGCTGAAGGAGTTCGGCATCACGCCCGAGCAGTTCCGCGACGCGGTCCACAAGCAGTACGTCAAGAAGTTCGGCAAGCTCGGGGACGCGGTTGTGATCTCCAACATGGAGGTGATGACGAAGGGCTTCGAGCTTGTGCGCGAAATCAAGGTTGGCGAGATGGAAGCCGCCGACCGCTCGACGCTGCGCGGCAAGGCGCTGCTGCCGATGGCGATGCCGGTGAGCATCGCCGCGAGCGAAGGGTGCGGCACTGGATGCCGGACCATCGACGCGCCCGAAGGCCAGCCCGAACGCACGCCGTTGACGCGTGTCGCCGAGTTCGACGCGATGTTCCGGGCGAAGCTCGGGTACAACCAGCCGGCCAACGCGTACGCCGCGCTCGGGATCATGGCGGCCGGCAGCGGTGATACCGCGTCGAAGTACGTCGCGCGCCGCGAGACGCCGCTCTACATCCCGGAGAACTGCACGCAGTGCATGGAATGCATCGCGGTCTGCCCGGACACGGCGCTGCCGAACTGCTCGCAGGATCTCGACACGATTCTCCACGCGGCGGTCAGCAACTACGTCACCGACAGCAGCGAGCGTCAGAAAATGCTCAAGCTGCTGCCGGAGATCACGAAGCAGACCCGCGAGCGGATGCGCGACGCCGTTGCGAAGAACGACAAGACGCCGGCGCAGACGTTCATCCGCGAGGTGACCCACGCGGTCAACGGCTTCTCGCCGGCGGCGAAGGAAGAGTTCTTCAGCGTCATCGACAAGGTGCCGATGGCGTTCCACAAGGCGAACGCGATCTTCGCGACGCCCGAGAAGAAGAGCCCGGGGTCGGGTGGCATCTTCTCGATCTTCGTCTCGGATCTGTGCAAGGGTTGCGCGGCCTGCGTGACGGCCTGCGGCGAGCACCAGGCGCTTCGAATGGTGCAGGAGACCGAGGAAGTCAACGCCGAGCACGAGAGCGGCACGGCGTTCCTCAATCTCCTTCCCGACACGGCGCAGAAATATCTCGGCCTCTACAACGACACCCGGCCGCAGGATTCCAAAACGGCCACGCTTCGCAACATGCTGATGGTGCGGAGGAACTACGACGCGCTCGTCTCGGGCGATGGCGCCTGCGCCGGCTGCGGCGAAAAGAGCATCCTGCGCGCGGTGGCCGCGGTGACCGAGGCGTACATGCGGCCGCTCTTCCACGCGAAGGCGGATCGCTTCCGCCGCAAGTCGGACGAGCTCGAGAAGGCGGGCGAGCAGAAGCTTGCCGAGCTGAAGGCGCGCAGCCAGGAGGAATACGACATGTTCCGCCAGGCCGTCGCGCACCTGCTCATGGGCCTCGGCGGCGAGGACGACAAGGACACCAAGGGGCGGATGGCCGCCCACGGCCCGATCTCCGACAAGGAGATCGTCGGCGCCATCACCGCGGTGCTTCGGCACGAGGCGTTCATCCACAAGAACCTGCAGCCGATCGACGGCCGCGCCGCCAACGGCATGTCCGTGATGGCGATGGCGGCCCACACCGGCTGCAACACGGTGTACGGGTCGACGCCGCCGAACAACCCGCATCCCTATCCCTGGATGAACTCGCTCTTCCAGGACGGCATCACGGTCGGCTGGCTCCTCGGCGAAAGCTTCATCGTCGATCACGGCCGGCGGTCGGTGATTCCGGAGCGCCTGCTCGAGGCGTTGATGCGCCGCGAGGCGGACGTCATCAACCCGCGCGAGTACTACGAGTACGTGCACTTCAGCGACGCCGTCATGACCGACCAGGAAATCCTGGAGATGCCGAAGGTATGGGTGGTCGGCGGCGACGGCGGCATGGGCGACATCGGCTACCAGAACATGTCGAAGGTGATGCTGCAGAACCGGCCGAACGTGAAGGCCGTCATGCTCGACACGCAGGTCTACTCGAACACCGGCGGGCAGAACTCGGACTCGACCCCGATGCTCGGCGGCAACGACATGAACATGTTCGGGACCGCGACGCAGGGGAAGAACGTCGAGAAGAAGACCGTCGCGGAAACGTTCCTCGCGGGGCACGGTTCGCCGTTCGTGGCGCAGATTTCGATTGCCAACGACCCGAAGCTGTATCGCTCGATCCTGGACGGGATCGAGTACCGCGGCACGGCGTTCCTGCAGTGCTTCACGACCTGCCAGCCGGAGCACGGCGTGGCCGACGACATGGCGCTGACGCAGGCGCAGCGCGTCCGCGACTCGCGCGGCGCGCCGGAATTCGTCTTCAACCCGCGGCTGGGCGAGACGTACCCGGAAGCGCTCGACGTCAAGGGCAACCCGTCGATCGACCTGGACTGGTACGAGGCGAAGTTCAAGTCGACCAACGAGCCGTACCGCTACACCGTGGCGCACTGGTGCGCGACCGAGGCGCGCTTCCGCAATCACCTCAAGAAGGTGAAGATGGAAGACGCCGCGAAGCTGATCTCGCTCGAGAACATGCTCGTGCGCATCACCCAGCAGGACGTCGTCTACCGGCGCTACCTGGTGAAGGATCACCGGTCGTACGTGCCCGACTTCGGCGTCTACATCAAGGTGCAGGGCCCGGACGGCAAGGTCGAGTTCCGGTCGATCTCGCGTCAGCTCGTGCTCTTCTGCGTGGAGCGGCGCAAGGCGTGGCGCATGCTCCAGAGCAAGGCGGGCATCGAGAACCGGGAATACAAGGCGCAGCGCGCGATCCTCGCGGATGTGGACGCGGGCAAGATCACCAGGGAGCAGCTGTTTGCCGGCGCCGAGGAGCTGATGAAGGCGCGCGTCGGCAAGCCCGCCGCGCACGCACCGGCTCCGTCGCCAGCCGCCGTCCCGCCGCCGCCGGCGACCGCGCCGAAGGTCGGCGGCACCGTCGTCGTCAACTAATCGCGCGAAGACTCGGTGGGCCGACCTCAAGGTCGGCCCCTACTGATCGCCCGAAACGGGTTTGACAACGGTCAAGCCCGGTTTCCGTCGGCCGTTGGCCGTTAGCCGTTTTCCGAGTCCCGGCCCGCCAGCGGCGCTATAATCCGCGCCGTCATGAAGTGGATGTCTCTCGCGCTGGTGGTGCTCGTCCTGGCCGCGGCGGACGTGCTCGCCCAGGACGTGTTCCTCAAGATACCGGCCGATCGGCCGACGAAGAACCCGCTCGAAGGCAGCGCCGAGGCGATTACCGCCGGCATGGGCGCCTATCGCGTCCGCTGCGCCGATTGCCATGGCATGGACGCACGCGGGATCCGCGGACCCGACATCACGCAGGTGTGGGCGAAGGGGCGAACGGATGGCGCGCTCTTCAGCACCGTGCGCAACGGGGTTCCCAACACGGAAATGCCCGCGCACCCGGCGCCGAGAACCTCCGACCTGGACATCTGGCGAATCCTCGCCTACCTGAAAACCATCGCCCCGGCGACCGCGGACGGCCCGGCGGCAGGCAATGCGAGCGCGGGTGAGGGACTGTTTGCCTCGAACTGCGTGGCCTGCCATCGCGTCGGCGATCGCGGCGGCCACCTCGGACCGGACCTCTCGCGCATCGGCGTCGCGCGGGCGCGCGCCGCGATGTCGCGCCAGATCCGCGGCAGCATGGCCGACGTCCGCACCGGCTATCAGCCGGTCACGCTGACAACCCCGAACGGACAGGAAATTCGCGGGGTCAAGAAGAACGAGGACCTGTTTTCCGTGCAGGTCATGGACACGCGCGAGCGCATCCAGGGCTACCTGCGCGAGGACATGAAGTCGGTCAGCGACGAGAAGAAGTCGGTGATGCCGGTCTTCGGCCCCGACAAGCTGACCGACGCGCAGCTCGACGACCTGCTCGCGTACCTGGAGAGCCTCAAGGGGACGGACGCGGCGCCACCCGCCGCCAATCGCTGAGGAGCCGATATGCGTCGACGGTATGTGCGCGGTGCGCTCGTGGTGCTCGGGGCAGCGGCGCTGATGGCGACGGTCGCGGCGCAGGACGCCCCGCCGCCGCTCGTCAGCTCCCAGGAGCTGCTCGACGGGCTCAAGGCCGACGGGTCGCGCTGGCTGACCTTCGGCGGCAATTACACGAACCAGCGTCACAGCCCGCTCACGCAGATCACCCCCGCGAACGTGACCCGCCTCGTGCCGCAGTGGGTGTTCCAGACGGACACGCCGGGCCGCTTCGAGACCACGCCGCTCGTTCGCGACAACGTGCTCTACGTCACGGGCCCGCTGAACGTCGCGTGGGCGATCGACGCGCGCACCGGGCGGGAAATCTGGCGCTACAAGCGCGAGCTGCCCCCGACGGGCGGCCTCACCGCGTGCTGCGGCCTCGTCAACAGGGGATTCGGCGTCCTCGGCGATCGTCTCTTCATGACGACGCTCGACGCGCACCTGCTGGCGCTCGACATGAAGACCGGCGCGGTCGTCTGGGACGCGACCCTCGAAGACTTCTCGAAGGGCTACGCGGCCACCATCGCGCCGCTCGTGGTCAAGGACAAGGTGATTGTCGGCGTCGCCGGCGGCGAGTACGGCATCCGCGGCTTCATCGACGCGTACGACGCGAAGACGGGAAAGCGCGCGTGGCGCTTCTACACGATTCCAGGGCCCGGCGAGCCCGGCCACGACACGTGGGCCGGCGACTCGTGGCAGCGCGGCGGCGCGAGCGTGTGGGCGACCGGCGCGTACGATCCGGACCTCAACCTGGTGTACTACGGCATCGGAAATCCCGGTCCCGACTATCACAGCGAGAGCCGCAAGGGCGACAACCTGTACAGCGATTCGCTGGTCGCGCTCGATCCGGATACCGGCACGCTTCGATGGCACTACCAGTTCACGCCGCACGATCTGCACGACTGGGACGCGACGGAAGTGCCGGTGCTCGCCGATCTCACCATCGCCGGCCAGCCGCGCAAGGTAGTGATGCTCGCGAACCGCAACGGCTTCTTCTACACGCTCGATCGCACCAACGGCACGCTGATCGTCGGGAAGCCCTACGTGGTGACGACGTGGGCGAAGGAGATTGGCGCCGATGGACGGCCGGTGATTCTGCCCGGCTACGTGCCCGACGAGAAGGGCTCGCTGACGTGTCCCGACGTCACGGGCGCGACGAACTTCTGGCCCCCGTCGTACGACCCCTCGCAACACCTGTTCTTCGTCAACGCACGCGAGGTGTGCGCCACCTACTACGCGTGGAAGCAGGAGTACGTGCCGGGAGAGCGCTACACCGGCGGCGCAGGGCAGCGCGCGACCGGCCCCGACATGCGCGCGTTCGGCGCGCTGCGCGCCATCGATCCCGCGACCGGCGAACGCCGGTGGGAGTTCCAGTACATCAGCCCCTCGACGGCCGGCGTGCTGACGACGGCGTCGGGCCTGGTGTTCAGCGGCGATGCCGAGGGCAATTTCCTCGCGTTCGATTCACATGCGGGCAAGCTGCTCTGGCGCTTCCAGATGGGATCCGCGCTGCACGGCACGTCTCCCATCACCTACATGCTCGATGGCCGCCAGCAGCTGCTCGTTCCAGCGGGCGGCACGCTCACGGCGTGGGCGCTCGGCGACGTGCCGCGCGTCCCGAGCACGCGCTGAGGTCGCCTGTCGCGCGCTACCATGCTTGACCGCTGAAGATTCACGCGTCTTTCCTGCCGATCTCGTCCGCTCGGTCGAGGGTAGCGCGCCACCCACTCGCCGCACCCTTAGGAATCGCACGACCCATTCGAGCGCCTGATACACGTGCACCGGCTGGCATCGAGCCCGTTTCCCTGTTTCGCGGTGCGTAAGAATTTCTGTTTTCGGCGGCACGAGCGATGCAAAACCGCGCGGCGATGCTCCGTTCCCCAGCCCGCATGAATGGAATCATGACCGAAGGAATTGACACAAACAGACACGGTGTCGTCTCGTTTCCCTTGCCCGGCTCGCACGGATCCGCTGAGTCTCCCGCGGGCGAGGCTCGCCGCGACACATCGTCGCGGTTTGGCAGATCCCGGCAGATGGCCGACTGCCTCCGAAGCGATCTTCTCTACTCGGAGAAACGGCCGAGGGATCTGCTGTTCAGGGTCATCGAACAGATCGTCGCCGAGCACAGCGGCGAGCCGGTCATCCTCTCGCGCTTGACGCGCGACGCGGCCACCCGCGCGCGGGACCTGGCCCAGGCTACCGGCTTCGCATTCGGCCACTGGGAGACGGCGAGCAAGGCTGTGGTGAAAGCGATGCTGTGCGCCGGCGTCCTCCTCACCACCGACGGCAGCGCGATCGTGCCGGGCATCACGGCGCAGGCCACTCCCGTCTCCGGGCTCAGGCATACATATGTCGACATGACGGAGGCGTTCCTCATGGAGGTGCTGATCAGGCGCCTCGGCGACGTCACGACGCGCGACCACACCGCGCTCGCCCACGCGCTCTTCCGGCAGTTCGATCCCGGCGTGCCGCTCGAGGAGCTCGAGGACCGCGTCGTCATTCTCGTCGCGCAGCTCGCCGACCGCGTCGAGCTGCGAGGCGAGCTGTATTGCGCGCGCGAGTCTGTCCCGACGCACGGCTCCGCCTAGCGCACCGACTCGTTCCGCCGTTTTCGCGTTCTCGCCGTTTCGCTACTCCCGCCTCGCTGCACGCTCCCGCGGTACAGCGCCGTCACGCCGTTTTCACCGAAGGTCTGCGACGGGCGTGGTGTCTGTTCAGCAGATTGACGAGTTGCACCAGGAAAAGGAGAAGCCGAAATGGCCAACAAGAAAATCATGTCCGCCTGCACCACGGTCTTCGTAGGGGTCTGCCTGCTTCCTCTCGCGGCGCGCGCGCAGGACGCCGCGGACGCCGGGCAGACGAAGCTGCGCGTCATGACCGCCCAGGTCTCCGTGCTCTGCCCGCTCACGATCGGCGGCAGCTTCGAAGCCAAGACCAAGGCATTGAGCGGACAGGTCGGGATGGCGCCCGACACCTCGCAGCCGCTCGACGCCGACCTCGCGGTCGATCTGCAGACGCTCGAAACCGGCATCGGGCTGCGCGACGACCACCTCCGCAAGAAGTACCTCGAGGTCGAACGCGGGCCCGGGTTCGCGCAGGCGCACCTTCGCAACATCCGTGTCGAGAAGCTGGCCGGCAAGACGCCGTTTCGCGCGGTGCTGATGCTGCACGGCCAGACCAGGGAGGTGACCGGCACGGCCGACATCAAGCCCGAGGGCGACGGCTACCGGCTCAACGCGAGCTTTCCGGTCCGCGTGTCGGAGTTCGGCATCCCCGAGCCGACGTATCTGGGCGTCGGCGTGAAGGACGAAGTCGTCGTCCGCGTCAACATGAACGCCTCGCCGGCGCCGGCCGCCACCAGCGGCCGCTCGAAGTAAGAGGACTGCCATGTCGAAAGCCAGTGTGACCGCTCTCCTCGTGCTCGCCCTCGCCCTGGCGGCGCGCACCGTGGAGGCGTATCCCAACATGATTCGCCTGGGCTACACGTCGTGCGCGACGTGCCACGTGTCGCCCCAGGGCGGAGGGGTGCTGACGCGATATGGGAGGGGCATCGACTACGCACAGACCATCCGCTCCGGGGAGCCGCCGGATGCCGAGTTGCCGAGCGATGCGGTGACACGGTTGCTCTATGACGTGCGCCTGCAGATGTCCGTCGATCATCCGCAGGGCGGCGCCGAGGAATACAGCTTCAGCACGAACTTCCGCACCGCGGTTGCCGTGAACCCGCAGAACCGGGTCGTGTATGCGTTTGGCGTGCGCAGCCCGGCCCTTTCGCTCAATCGGCGTATGGGCGCGGCAAGCCTCGGCATGTCGCGGCTGTACTGGATGTACGAGCCGAAGGACGGGCTCGCGCTTGTCGTCGGACGCGACGACTTGCCGACGGGACTGGGGTTGCCCGGCGCTAACTCCTTTTATCGATCGGTCAACAACCCGAACGTGAGCTCGACGCCCACGCAGGCCAAGGTGTTCTGGTGGAACCGGCGCTGGCAGGTCGCCACCTACGCGTACGGCCCCGACGGCAACGAAACGCAGCCGCAGTTCGAGGCGCGCGGCGCGGGCGCGATGGGCGGCGTAAACGTGTGGAAGGACCGCGCCGTCGTCGGGTTGACGACGCGCGTGTCGAAGGCCGACGCGTTCGACCGGCGCAACGCGGGGGTGTTCGCGCGCGTCGGCTTCAACGAGCACGTCGGCGTGCTCGCGGAGCACGACGTGACCGAACGGGAGCTGAACACGGGCCGCAAGTTCACGTACCTGGCGGGCCACGCCGAAGTGTTCTTCGTGCCGTTCAACTGGCTGCAGACGGCGCTGGCCGCGGAGCACCTGAACACCGTCGCCGGCGCCACCACGTATCGCCTGTCGCCGAGCGCGGAAGTGCGCCTGACGCCCAACTTCCGGCTGCAATTCAGCTCGCGCAGCGTCTACGCGAACACGGACTCGAGGACGTACTCGGTCCAACTGCAAGTCAAAGCGGAGTGATCGCCGGGCAGGCCGTGGGTGGTCGAAATTTTTCGACCACCCACCACGAACCATTTTAACCACTCTGGATCGACTTCGGTTACACTGCCGCCACTCGTTTCAACGACAACTGAAAACTTTCTCTGGTGGGGTCATCAGTGTCCGAACGGAGCCATCTTCCCCCTGGTCCGTCCGACGCCTACGCAGCGTTTTCCGAGCCTGCGTCTCCAGCCGACCCGGAGCGCACGTTCCGCGAGGGGCTGCCTCCCGCGTTCCGGATGCGCGCGGACGCGCACTATGTCGAACAGCTCGATGGCGCACTGCCCGCGGTGACGATCCAGCACATCGCGGTCCACGTGATCGACGTGAGCGACTCGCCGGCGGATGCGATTGCCACGCTCGTGGAATCGATCAAGCGGCACGGCGTGCTCGAGCCGCTCGTCGTGCAGCGGAACAACGGCACGTACAAGACGATCACGGGGCAGCAGCGTCTTGCGGCCGCGCGGGCGGCGGGCCTTCGCGAAGTGCCGTGTCTGGTCCATCACGTCACCGACGAGCGCGCGCAGACGCTTCGCGACATCCTGCGTCCGTCCACACCCGCGCCGGCGCCGCCGGTCCCCGGCGCGCAGACGTCCGCTGCTGAGCCCGTCGGTGCGACGCCGATTGAATCGGTGCTCGAGGTCGCCATTGCAGCGATGCGGCTTGTCGCGTCGGCGTCGGATGCGAACGTGTCGGTGGTCAAGACCGGCGGCGGAGCGCGTTTGTCGATCGACCTACCGTTCGATCCTGCTCAGCCGTAAAGATTTAGCGGAGTACCACCCACTATCGGGTCGATCGAGGGTGCCGATAGTGCAGACGTGGTCTGCTTTTTCAGCCGCCCGGGCGGCATCATTCGCTGCGAAGTTCGAACCGCGGGCGATGGCTACGAGCTGGTGATCGATCGGCCCGATGCGATCGTGCAGGTCGAGCGGTTCAACGGCGCGGAAGCACTCAATCGCCGGTGGATGGACGTCGAAGGCCGGCTCCTCAAGCAGGGGTGGCGCGGACCC
Source organism: Vicinamibacterales bacterium (assembly GCA_035635535.1). Lineage (GTDB taxonomy): Bacteria > Acidobacteriota > Vicinamibacteria > Vicinamibacterales > UBA2999 > Gp6-AA40. The sequence goes on from DASQAX010000394.1 coordinate 9,643, forward strand.
GCGCCTCGCCAGCAGCTGCAACATCTGTAGGCCGCGGCCGGTCGGCGCGCACGAAGTCCGTCGCGCGCCGCCCGGGACCGCGGTACTGCCGGCGGTCGGGCTGCTCCGGGTCGCGCCGATCCCTGAACGGGAGCGGGGCCGATGGCGGCGCGGCGGCCGACGCGTGGTCCGGGTTCGCCAGTACCACGCGGATGCAGTTGCGGCCGTCCGCCTTCGCGCGATAGAGCGCGGCGTCGGCGCGCGCCAGCACGGCCTCGAGATCCTCCTCGCCAGGTAGCGCGATCGTGATGCCGACGCTCGTCGTCAGCTGGATGCGCGCCGAGTCGTACTCGGTGACCGTGGCGGCGATGCGGCGCGCGAGCGTCAACGCCACGCGCTTGGCCTGGTCGAGGCCGCTCTCCGGCAGCGCGACGAGAAACTCCTCGCCGCCCCACCGGCAGCGGAGATCGCTGACGCGCAGCGTCTGCATGATCGTGTTGCCGATGGACGCCAGCACCGAGTCGCCGCACTGGTGGCCGTAGCGATCGTTGATGCTCTTGAAGTAGTCGAGGTCGAGCATCAGCACCGCGACCTGCTGGTTCGCCCGGTGCGCCCGCTTCAGCTCCGCGCGCAGCCGCTCGACACCGTCCGGCCTCGTCGAGCATCCCGTCACCGAATCGATCGTGCTCAGCTCGCGCAGGTGCGCGATGGTGTGCGCCGTCTGCAGGCAGTCGCCGAGCAGCGGCGCCAGCGATGCCATCGTGCGCCGTGCGGCGGGCGTCAGGGGACGCGGAGCCGACGGGAGCCCGATGACGCCGACGACGCCGTCGGCCGAGCGCAGCGGAAAGGTCGCCCATTCGCCCGGCGATTCGACCAGCGGGTGGATGGCCGCGGCGATGCCCTCTCCGGCGATCGGCGCCGCGATCATCTTGCGGCGGCCGCCCAGCGTGGTCTCCAGCCAGAGGCGATCGACGCCGAGCAGCGGCGGCAGCTTCGTCGCGATGGTCTCCTGGAGCTGGCCCGTCGTCAGCGCGCCGCGCAGCTCCGCCGCGAAGGCGAACGCGCGCTGCTGCGTGGCCTCGGCATCCTGTTCGATCGGTGGTGCGGCAGGCGTGACGGCGGCCACGGAAGGCGCAACGGTGTCGTGGCGGCGCCGACCGCTGATCGCGGCAATCAGAACGACGGCGATGACAAGCATCGCAACGGCGATGAGTGCCAAGACCAGGGCCGGGGACACGGGGCGATCATTCTAAGAGAAAACGTCGTCGTGATAACGTCTTGAACCTATGAAAAGAAGCGCGAGCGCAGTCTGGAAGGGTGGTCTCAAGGATGGCCGGGGCACGGTGTCGTCGAGCAGCGGCGCACTGTCCAATGTTCCGTACAATTTCTCGATGCGGTTCGAGAATGAGACAGGGACCAACCCCGAAGAGCTGATAGCTGCAGCTCACGCGGCGTGCTTTTCGATGGCGCTGTCGCTGTCTCTCGGCAAGGCGGGGATGACCGCGGAGTCCATCAATACGACCGCGACGGTGACGCTGGAGAAGGTTGGCGACGCGTTCACCGTGACCGCGAGTCACCTGGACACGACGGTCCGCATCCCGAATGCGGACACGGCGAAGTTCCAGGAGGCGGCCGAGGGCGCGAAGGCAGGCTGTCCGATTTCGCGACTGTTGAATACGAAGATTACGCTCGACGCCAGGCTCGGATAACCACGAAGGTCGCTTCGCGCCATTCACGAAGCACGCGACGTCACGAGAAAGTCACCCCTGAAGCAGACTTCTCAGCTCTCCACCCGCGGCCCGCTGAAGCGGCCGATGACCGGCTTGGCGAGGTCCGCGAAATCCTCGTAGTGCATCCGGATGCAGTCGGTGTGCGTCCCGGCGTTGAACACCATCTCCGGGTCGCCGACGAAGCATTGCTCCACGAACACGCGCTGCAGGTAGAGGCCGCCGAAGGGCGGCATCGCGCCCTCCTCGCAGTCCGGATAGAGGGCGATGAGCTCGGGCTCGCTCGCCATGCGAAGCGTAGTGGCGCCGATCACTTTGCGCAGTTTCTCCAGGTCCACCGTGTAGTGCGCCGGCACGACGGCGAGCACCACCTCGCCGTCCGCGTGGCACACCACGGTCTTGGCCCAGGACCGGCCCTGGACGTGGGAGATGGCCGCCCCGCGCATGGCCGTGAACGCCGGCGCGTGGCGGAATGTCGTGTAGGGAACCCGGTTCTTCGTCAGGAACTCGTCCAGGGAACGGGGCCTCATGCAATCCTCCGCTGGCTGCCGAGCGCGCAGTATAGCGGCAAACCGAGCTAGAATCTTCTCGCCCGTAGATCGTGGAGGATCGAAGGGTCTCGCGGCCCGGCGTCGTGGTGAGCCGTCCCGTCTTTGGCGAAGTCGCAGTGGCGAACGACTTCGCAGGTGTGGGGAGGGTTCCGTACTATGAAGGGCTCGCATGCGTTCGTTCGGGTATTGGTCATTCTGAGCGTCGTCCTGGCGCTCCCCGTGATAGCCGCCGCGCAAGAGGCGGTCCTGACAGGCACCATCATCGATTCAACAGGTGCCGTGCTGCCCGGCGTCACCGTGCAGGCCACGCACGAAGCGTCGGGCAACAACTATGACGCCGTGACCGATCCGCGCGGCGTGTACCGCATTCCCGTCCGCGTTGGGTCGTACAAGATCGTCGCGCAGCTGTCGGGTTTCGGGAACGTGACGCGCATGGGCGTCGAGCTCCTCGTCGGCCAGACGATCACGCTCAACCTTCAGATGGCGCCGTCCACGCTCCAGGAAACGGTGACCGTCACCGGTGAGGCACCGCTGATCGAAACGCAGTCCTCGGAGATCGGCGGCAATATCGACCCGCGGCAGGTGCAGGATCTGCCGACCGCGGGACGCAACTGGATGTCGCTGGCGCTGCTCGCGCCCGGCAACCGCACCAACGCGCAGGGGTCGCTCCCGGTCCAGGACCGCGTTGACGTGCGCGAGTTCCAGCTGAACGTGGACGGTCTGCAGGTGACGTCGAATCTCGGCACCGGCAACCAGTCGCGCTACAGCAACGACGCGATCGCGGAGTTCCAGTTCATCTCCAACCGCTTCGACGCGACGCAGGGTCGCTCGTCCGGCGTCCAGGTGAACGCCGTCACCAGGTCCGGCACGAACAATCTGACCGGAACCTTCGTCGGCAACTTCCGCGAAAGCCGGTGGAACTCCGCGGACCCTGTGCTGAACACAAAGGTTCCGTACAAGAACCAGCAGTACAGCGGCACCATCGGGGGGCCCATCATCCTCAACAAGCTCCACTACTTCGCCAACTACGAGTACGAGCACCAGCCGCTCACCTCGATCTGGACCACGCCCTACCCGGCCTTCAACGTCACCAAGAACGGGACGCATCACGTCAACCTGTCCGGCGTGCGTCTCGACCAGGAGCTGTCGTCGAAGATGCGTCTGATGGGCAAGGTGAACCACTCCAGCCTGCTCGATCCGTTCGGCACGGGCAATTCGAACTACCCGGCGGCCACGGCGAAGAACCAGGAGCATTCGACCGACGTGGTCGGCGAGTTCACCAGCGTGCTCAGCAACAGGGCGCTCAACACCGCACGCGTCGGCTACGCGTCGTACGGCATCAACCAGTCGAGCCTCACGTCGTGGTCGCAGCACTGGCAGGCCGGCAACGGCATCACCAACGGCGGTCCGAACCTGACGTTCCGGGGATTCCGCAGCAACCGGAACGGGAACATCCCACGGTACCGGAACCAGAACACGTACACGATTCACGACGACTTCACCTACTCGTACGACGCCAGAGGGCACCACGATCTGAAGGCCGGAGGCGAATTCCTCCACCTGCTGGACAACACGCGCAACTGCAACCAGTGCGGCGGCACGGCCACCGTCAACGGCGGGCTGGTTCCGGCCAATATCACGTCGCTGCTGCCGGACCCGTTCAACGCCGACACGTGGCAGCTGGCCGATCCGGCGTTCGGCGCGATCGCGACGCGGTACAGCGTGGGCGTGTCCGATTCGTCGAACTTCCTGACCCCCGTGCACATGTGGAAGTACGCCGCGTGGGCGCAGGACGACTGGCGGCTCACCAACAAATTGACGCTGAATCTCGGCGCCCGCTACGACCTGATCTGGAACGCGTTCGCGCAGAACGTCACGTTCCTGCCGTTCGAGCTGGCCAACCGCCCGCAGGACGCGAACAACATCCAGCCCCGTCTCGGCTTCGCCTACACGCTCACCGATCGCACGGTGCTGCGCGGCGGCGCGGGCCTCTACTACAACGACGAGCTGAACACGAACGTCCTCTGGCCGATGAGCCCGCTGACGATCGCGGTCATCGCCATCGATAACACCACTCCTCGGCGCGGCGATTTCGTGGCCAACCCGTTCAACGGCCCGCTGCCGACCTACGATCAGGCGCTCGCGCGGTTCTGCAATGCCGGCGGCGGCCGTCCGGACAACCCGGCGTATACCGCCTGGGCGGCGTCGGGCTTCACGGGAGCGGCACCCTGCCTCCTCCGCGACTTGCAGGAAATGTCGGCGATTCCGGACTACTCGCACGTGACACACAGCTGGCAGAGCTCGATTGGCATCGCGCAGCAGTTCGGCACCACGACGGCGCTGCAGGTGGACTACGTGCAGACGAACAGCCGCCATGAAAAGTCGATCCAGGACAACGTCAACCTGACGTTCAACCCGGCGACCGGCGTGCCGTATCCGTATTCCGACGTGGCGCATCGCGCCTATCCGATGTTCGGCGTCGTCGGCAGCAGTCCGCACATAGGAGCGTCGGATTATTACGGCGTGCAGAGCAGCCTGACCAAGCGGATGGCGAGTCACTGGCAGGCGAACATCACGTATACGCTCGGCTGGTTCTATTCACAGGATCCGTCGCCGCTCAGCGGCCTGAACGCATACACGGGCACGGTGCCGATCGACATGGGCGGCGAGCGATCGCTGTCGGCCTTCGACCAGCGGCATCGCGCGGTGTTCAACGGCATCTGGGACGTGGCGCACGGCTTCCAGGTGAGCGGCATCTACTTCTACGGCTCGGGCGAGCGCGACCAGATCGTCTGCGGCTGCGACGCGCGCGGGCTGCAGATCGGCAGCATCGATCGCCTGCGCCAGGACGATCCGCTCGGACCCAACGGCAGCATCATCCCGCGCAACAGCTTCATCGGCAATCCGATCCACCGTGTCGAGATGCGGCTCCTGCAGCGCATCCCGCTGGCAGGGCGGTCGAACCTCGCGGGCAGCCTCGAGGTGTTCAACCTGTTCAACCGGAAGAACTACGGTGCGTACGACCTGACGGAGACGAGCGGGACGTTCCTCCAGCCGCAGCCGAGTACGAACCTGTCGTACGCGCCGCGAACGCTGCAGCTCGGTTTCCGCCTTACGTTCTAGGTCGTCGTTCGTCGTTCGTCGAGGCCGGGTCCTTTCCGAAGGCGGTCGGACCCGGCCTCGTTTCACGTACGCGGGTTCATCGGTCGTTCATGAACGCGGGATTACCATTCGCGCCACCGGGGAGTCATCGTGCATCGATCGCCGTAGTCATCTTCGTCACCACCTGAAGGAGATCTCCATGAGGTTCGCCATCGTGAGGCCACTGCTCCTTCTCTGCGCCATGCTTCTGCAGCCAGCCCTCCTCTTTGCGCAGGAAGCAGTTCTGACCGGCACCATCACCGACACGACGGGAGCAGTGTTGCCCGGCGTTACCGTTCAAGCCGTCCATGAAAGCTCCGGGAACACGTTCGAGGCTGTGACCGATGGCCGCGGTGTGTACCGAATTCCCGCGCGAATCGGAACGTACAAGATCTCCGCGCAGCTGGCCGCGTTCGGCACGGTGACCCGCCAGGGCGTCGAGCTGCTGGTGGGCCAGACGCTCACGCTGAATCTGCAGATGTCGCCGTCAACGCTGCAGGAAACGGTGACGGTGACGGGGGAGGCGCCGCTCATCGCCACGGAGTCATCGTCAATTGGCGGGACGATCGATCCGCGCCAGATGTCCGAGCTGCCGAGCGCCGGCCGCAACTGGATGTCGCTGGCGCTGCTCGCGCCGGGCAACCGGACCAACGCCGAGGGCGCCACGCCCGTGCAGGACCGCGGCGACGTCCGTGAGTTCAATCTGAACGTCGACGGCATGCAGGTGAGCGCGAACATGGGCGCCGGCAACCAGCCGCGCTACAGCAACGACGCGATTGCCGAATTCCAGTTCATCTCCAACCGCTTCGATGCGACCCAGGGCCGATCGTCGGGCGTGCAGGTGAACGCGATCACGAAGTCGGGCACCAACCAGTTCTCGGGATCCGTCATCGGGAACTTCCGCAACAGCAGCTGGAACGCGCGGGACCCGGTGTTGAACCGCGTGCTGCCGTACAAGAACCAGCAGATCAGCGGAACGGTGGGCGGACCGATCGTGCTCAACAAGACGCATTTCTTCGGCAACTACGAGTACGAGCATCAGCCACTGACGTCGATCTGGAACACGCCGTATCCGGCATTCAACGTCACGCTGACCGGCACGCGAAGCGTGAAGCTGTCCGGCATCCGAATCGACCAGGAGCTGTCGTCGAAGATGCGGCTGATGGGCAAGGCGGGGCACTCGCGCCTGATTGAGCCGTTCGGCGCCGGGGCGACGACGCATCCAGCCGGGACGATGACCAACATCGAGCACAACACCGACGTGCTCGGATCGCTGACGACGGTGGTGAGCAACCGCGCGGTGAACGACATTCGCGTCGGCTATGCCTCCTACGGGTTCTTCCAGGACACGCTGGTCAACTGGTCGAAGCACTGGCAGGCGGCCAACGGCATCACGTCCGGCTCGCCGCGCATCACGTTCCGCGGCTTCTCGATTCCCGGCAACGCGAACCTGCCGCGATACCGCAACCAGAACGTCTACTCGTTCCATGACGACTTCACCTTCTCGTACGAAGCCGGCGGCCATCACGACCTGAAAGCCGGCGGCGAGTACCTGCACAACCTGGACAACACGCGCAACTGCAACCGCTGCATGGGCACGGTGACGTCCAACGGCGGACTGGTTCCCGCCAACATCGAGGCGCTGTTCCCCGTGTGGAACGATGCCGACACCTGGAACCTCAATGCGATCTCGCCCATCACCACGCGCTACACGGTTGGCGTGTCCGATTCATCGAATTTCCTGACGCCGCTCTACATGTGGAAGTACGGCGCGTGGGCGCAGGACGACTGGAAGCTGTCGAGGAAACTGACGCTCAACCTCGGCGCGCGGTACGACCTGATCTGGAACGCCTTCGCCCAGAGCACCGTGTTCGAACCGACCGAAAAGGCGGGGCGGCCTCAGGACGCCAAAAACGTGCAGCCGCGCTTCGGGTTCGCCTACTCGCTCGACGATCGGACCGTGCTGCGCGGCGGCGCCGGCCTGTACTACAACGACATGATCGACACCGACATCCTCTGGCCGCAGAGCGTGCTGTCGATCGCCGTCATTGCCGTCGACAACAACCCGGTGCGCGCCGATTTCGTGTCGAACCCCTTCAACGGTCCGCTGCCGACCTACGCGCAGGCGCTGGCGCGCTTCTGCTACGTGAGCAACACGCCGGGCTGCCTGCTGCGCGACCTGCAGGAGCAGTCGCCGATTCCGCAGTACGCCCACGTGACCCACAGCTGGCAGACCTCGTTCGGCATCGCGCGGCAGTTCGGCGCCTCGATGGCGCTCGAGGCCGACTACGTGCAGACCAACAGCCGGCACGAGCACGTGTTCCAGGACAACGTGAACATCAGCTTCGATCCCGCGACGGGCAACCCGTACCCGTACTCCGACGTCGCGCACCGGCCGTATCCGCAGCTCGGCGTCATCGGGATGACCCCGCAGACCGGTTCATCCGATTACCGCGGGCTGCAGACCGTGTTCAGGAAGCGGATGAGCAACCACTGGCAGGGGTCGATCACCTACACCCTCGCCGGCCTCTGGACGAAGGATCCGCAGCCGCTGAGCGGCACGGATTTCAAGGAAGTCACCTTCAAGGTCGCGCCCGATATCGCCGGTGAACGAACGCTTGGGGCGACCGATCAACGCCATCGCGCCGTCTTCAACGGCATCTGGCAGGTCGGCCACGGCTTCCAGATGAGCGGCATCTACTTCTACGGCTCCGGGCTTCGCAGCCAGATCGTCTGCGGCTGCGACGCGCGCGGACTCCAGATCGCCAGCATCGACCGTCTCCGGCTGAACGACCCGCAGGGGCCGAATGGAAGCATCATCCCGCGCGACAGCTTCGTCGGCACGCCGCTCCATCGCGTGGAACTGCGGCTGCTGCAGCGCATCCCGCTGCACGGCAAGGCGGCGCTCGACGGAAGCCTCGATGTCTTCAACCTGTTCAACCGCGCGAACATCGCGACGTACAACCTGACCGAGACGAACGCGAACTACGGCAAGCCGAACGCGAGCACGAACCTCGCGTACGCCCCGAGGACCGTGCAGCTCGGGTTCCGATTCACGTTCTAATCGTGCAGGGCCGGCTGACACCGGCCCCTCTCCTCGGTCTGTTCTCGCGATCGTGCAAGGGAATGTCGCATTCGTCATCGGCGAGGTGAAGGAGGTCTTCATGAGGTTCAGCATCCCGGCGCGCCTGCTCATGCTTTGCATCATGGTGGCGCTGCCAGCCTCCGTGCTCGCGCAGGAAGCCGTCGTGACAGGCACGGTAACCGACACGACGGGCGGGGCTCTTCCCGGCGTCACGATCAAGGCCGTCAACGACGCATCCGGAAACAGCTTCGAAGCCGTCACGGATGGGCGCGGCGCCTATCTGCTTGCGGTCCGAATCGGCACCTACCAGATGACGGTGACGCTCACCGGCTTCGGCACCGTGACGCGCAGCCTCGAGCTGCTCGTGGGACAGACCACCGTCGTCAACCTTCGATTGGCGCCGTCGGCCGTCCAGGAGACCGTCACGGTCACCGGCGAAGCCCCGCTCATCGCCACCACCACATCGAGCGTGAGCGGCAACATCGATCCCCGACAGATGTCGGAACTGCCGGTCCTCGGACGCAACTGGATGTCGCTCGTCCTGCTGGCGCCCGGCAACCGGACGAACACGCAGGGTGCGGTGCCGGTGCAGGACAGACATGCAGGAGACGTCAGGGAGTTCGAGCTGAACGTCGACGGCCAGCAGGTCACGTCTGAGTTCGGCACGGGCAACCAGCCGCGGTACAGCAAGGACTCGATCGCGGAGTTCCAGTTCATCTCGAATCGGTTCGATGCGGCGCAGGGCCGATCGTCGGGCGTGCAGGTGAACGCGATCACCAAGTCGGGCACCAACATCACGTCGGGGTCGTTTGTCGGCAACTTCCGGAACAGCAAGCTCAACAAACCCGATCCGGTCCTGCACAAGGTGCTTCCTTACTCGGACCAGCAGTGGTCCTGGACCGTCGGCGGGCCGATCCGCAAGGACAAGGTGCATGTCTTCGGGAACTTCGACTACGAGCGCCAGCCGCTGACCTCCATCTGGAACACGCCGTATCCCGCCTTCAACGTCACGCTGACGGGCCAGAGGCACGTCCAGATGGAGGGAGTGCGTCTGGACTACGAGCTGTCGCCGAAGACGCGCCTGATGACGAAGGTCAGCGGATCGAACCTGGTCGAGCCGTTCTCCGCGGCCGACAACAATCATCCCGCGGCGACGACGAAGAGCACGGAAGCGTCGCGCGAAGTCCTCGCGCAGTTCACGCAGGTGCTCGGCACGCGGGCCGTGAACGTCATCAGGTCGGGGATGTCGTCGTACGAGATCTTCAACGCCAACCTGACGACGTGGTCGCGCCACTGGCAGGCGCCGGACGTGACCGTCGGGAGCCCGCGCATCACGTTCAGGGGCTTCTCGGTCGCGGGCAACCTCAATTACCCGCGGCGCCGGATTCAGCGCGTCTGGAGCGCGCGCGACGACTTCTCGCTCTCGTACGAGGCCGTGGGCATGCACGCGCTCAGGGTCGGCGGCGAGATCCTCGACCACAGGGAGCACACGAACAAGTGCGACCGGTGCATGGGTCAGATTACGGCGAACGGAGGGCCGATTCCCGATCCGGCGACGCTGCAGGCCATCTTCCCGGATCCGTTCAACGTAGACACCTGGAACCTCGCCGCGCTCTCGCCGATCACGACGCGCTATGCGGTGGGCGTGTCGGGCAATCATTTCGTCGAGCACTACACGATTCCCAAGTACGCAGCCTGGGCGCAGGATGACTGGAAGCTGTCCCGCCGGCTGACGCTGAATCTCGGCGTCCGCTACGACTTCGTGTGGAATGCGTTTGCGCAGGACGTGACGCTGCTGCCGTGGCTGACGCCGGGACGGCCGCAGGACACGAACAACATCCAGCCGCGGCTCGGCTTCGCGTATTCACTGAACGATCGAACGGTCGTGCGCGGCGGCGGAGGGTTGTACTTCGCGGACGTCACGTCACCGAATGTGGAGTGGTCGAAGTCACCGGAGATCATCGCGATCATTTCCGCCACCAACGACGGCCGCCCGGATTTCGCCGCCAACCCGTTCAGCGGGCCGATCCCGACCTTCGACCAGGCGCAGAAGCTGTACTGCTACGCGAACAACAACGCGCCGGGATGTCTGATACGCGACCTCCAGGAGATCGCGGGGCCCGCGCCGTTCGAGAACGTCGCCCACAGCTGGCAGAGCTCGATCGGCGTGCAGCGCCAGTTCGCCAGCGACATGGCGGTCGAGGCGGACTACGTGTTCACAGGCAGCCGTGCCGAGCACCGCATCCAGGACAACGTCAACATCACCTTCAATCCCGCGACGGGCAAGCCGTATCCGTTCGCCGATCGCAGCCGGCGTCCGTTCCCCGACTGGGGCGTGGTGAACATGTATCTGATGAGCGGACGGTCCAACTACAACGGGCTGCAAACGGTCTTCACCAAGCGGATGAGCCACCGGTGGCAAGGGACGCTCACGTACACGTTGTCGACGCTCAACGACAGCGATCCGCAGCCGCAGAGCGGGCTGACGCGGGTGCCGTTCCCGGTCTCGAAGGAGTTCGGCAACGATTACAGCGGCGGGGTCACGGATCAGCGGCATCGCGCGGTGTTCAACGGCATCTGGAATCTCGGATACGGCTTCCAGCTCAGTGGGATCTATTTCTACGGCTCCGGCGAACGAACCGTGACCACGTGCGGCTGCGGCGCGGTGAACGCGATCATCGGGGCGACCGGCAGCGACCGGCTCCGCCTGGACGGAACGATCGTCCCGCGCGACAACTTCGTGGGCCTGCCGATTCACAGGCTGGACATGCGGCTCCAGAGACATTTCAAGGTGAACGCCCGTCTCGGAGCCGACGGCATCGTGGAGGTGTTCAACGCGTTCAACCGGGCGAACTACGGAAGCTACGTCACCAATGAGGCGAGCCCGCAGTACCGGCAGCCGATATCGAGCGCAAACCTCTCGTACGCACCGCGGAGCGTGCAGCTCGGTTTTCGCGTCACGTTCTAAGTCTTCGCACACGGCACGTCCTGAATAACGAAGAGGCTATATATGACCAGACGCTTGATCGCTCTATTGCTCCTTGGCACCGCGGCTGCCCTCGTACCCGCACCCGGCCGCGCGCAAACCTTCAAGGTTGAAAAATTCGACATCAAGGGTGACGGCGGCACGGACTATGTCGCGGTCGAACCGGCGACGGGGCGTGTCTTCGTGTCGCGCGGCGACCACATGATGGTCGTGGAAGGCGCCACCGGGAAGGTGCTCGGCGACATCCCGAACACGCCGGGCGTCCATGGCGCCGGCATCGTCACCAAGGCCGGTCACGGCTTCACGACCAATGGCGGCGACATGACGGTGACGATGTTCGATCTGAAGACGCTTGCCGTCCTCCGGCGAATCATGGTGGGACCCGGTCTCGACGGCATCATGTACGACGAGCCGGATGACAAAATCATCCTGACGAATCACAGCCGCCCGATCGGTACGCTGACGGCGCTCGATCCGAAAACCGGTGACATCGTCGGCACCGCGGAGCTCGAGGACACGGCGCCCGAGGGCGCTGCTGCGGATGGCAAGGGGCATATCTTCGTCAACAACGAAGGTAAGAACACGATACAGGTGATCGACGTCAAGACGTGGAAGGCGACCGCCTCGTGGCCGCTCGCGCCCTGCGAGGGACCGACGGGCATCGCGTATGACAAAGCG
>DASQAX010000395.1:0-3136 GCA_035635535.1 Vicinamibacterales bacterium
CGTCCCAGATCGCGGTGCGGCCGGCGCCGTCCATCCAGTGGTACGAGAGCGTGATCGGGTTCGCGCCGGCCGCGGGCCACGGGAAGTTGCCGGTGTTCGTCACGCTGATCGGCACGGTCGCGGCGCTGCCGCTGATCGCGAGCGACTGTCCGGGCTGCACGTCCTGGGTCAGCGGGCTGCGCGCGCCGTCCCACGTGATGACCGTGCCCGCCGGCGTGGTCACGTGGTACGCGAGGTTCACCGCGGAGCTGCGCAGCCACGGCATCGATCCGGTGTTGGTGAGCGTGATGCCGACGACGGTCGTGCCACCCGCGGGCGCGGTCACGGTCGGCACGGCGGGCGTGTACATCGCGCCGTACGGCATCACCGCGAACGCGACGGTCCGCGCGGGCGTCTGCATCCCCTGACCCGAGAACCACGCCACGCCCTCCTGCACGATGTCGTAGCGCAAGAGGTACGTGCCCGCGGCCGCGGGCGCGGCGACCTTGACCGCGACGGTGCGCAGCTCGTTGGCCTTCATACCCGCGAGGCTGGTGCGCACGCCGTCCCACACCACGGTGTTCCCCGCGGCGTCGGTGAGGTGGTAGCTCAGGTTGATGCCCAGGCCCCAATCAAAATTGGACAGGTTCTGGACCTTCACGTTGAACGTGGACGCGAGCGACATCGGCAGCGTCGCCGGCGTCGTCGAGACGTCCATCGAGCCGCCGTAGAAGAGCGTCGCGGTCGAGCCGACTGTCACCGGCTGATCGAACGTCTTCACGTCCTTACCGCTGAACCAGGACACGCCCTCCTCGACCAGGTCCCAGCGCAGCGTGAATGAGCCGGCACCGGATGGGAAAACGAGATTGGCCTGCAGGGTCACGCTCGCGCCTGGTGCAACATCCGCAGGCAGCTTCGTGCGCAGGCCATCCCAGATCGCGGTGCGGCCGGCGCCGTCCATCCAGTGGTACGAGAGCGTGATCGGGTTCGCGCCGGCCGCGGGCCACGGGAAGTTGCCCGTGTTCGTCACGCTGATCGGCACGGTCGCGGCGCTGCCGCTGATCGCGAGCGTCTGCACCGTCGGCGCGTACATCGCGCCGTAGACCTTCACGAGCGGACCGGGGACGTTCGCGTTGACGATGCCCGTGGGCACGCCCTTGGCCGAGAACCACGCGACGCCCTCCTGCACCAGGTCGAAGCGCAGCTGGTACTGGCCGGCCTGCGGCGGCGCGAGGACCTGCGCCTGCAGCGTCACCGACTGGCCCGCGGCGAGATCGGTCGGCAGCTTCGTGCGCAGGCCGTCCCACGCGACGGTCGCGCCCGCGGGCGTGGTCCAGTGGTAGCCGAGGTCGACGGGGTACGAGCTCGTCACCGGGAACGTGCCCCGGCCGGCGTTGGTGATCGTGACCGGCACGGTCGCGGTCTGTCCGGCGGTGAACGTCGGCAGGCTGCCCGCGAGGTAGGTCGCCTTGAAGTCGAGGCTCACGCCGGTCGGCGTGTCGTCGGGCGCGATGCCCTTGTCCGCGAACGCGAACTCGTTCTCCTTGTAGAGGTCGAGGTACATCGTGTAGTTCGTCGGGTAGACCGGCGCGGTCACCGGGATCACGAGCGGGATCGTCTGTCCGGGCGCGACGTCGAACGGCAGATTCACCCGGTTCGCGCCGGGGAACGTGTTGCCCGTCGCGTTGGAGACCCACTTGTAGCCGAGACGCACCGCGTTGGTGCCCGACGCCGGCCAGGTGCGGCCGCCGTCGTTGGTCACGGTCACGTTCACGACGCGCGTCTCGCCCGCGACCCACGCGATCGGGACGTCGTCCTTCACCCAGTCGGCGCTCCAGTCGGCGGAGTTGAACCAGAGGTCGCGTGTGGGCGTGCCCTTGAGCGTGTTCCACCACGTGCCCGCGAGCTGCAGATCCCAGCGCACGACGTAGCTGCCGATGGCCGGCACGTTGATCGGCACGCTCAGCGTCGTCGACTGTCCCGGCCCGAGCGGCGCCGGAAGGAGCGCGAGCGGGCCCTGCGCCAGCGTGACCGCGCCGCCCTTCAGCATCTTGTACGAGAGCGCGGTGCCGGTCGGGATCGCGGACTGGCCGCGATTGGTGATGATCACCGGCACCGCGAGCACCGCGCCGGGGAAGGCGGCCTTCGGCAGCTGCGGATCGATGAACGGCATGTCGACGAAGCCGGCGTTCACCGCGCCCTGCGCCTGGCGGCGTAGACCGTCGAGCATGTTGTAGATACCGTTGCCCGGGCACGAGGTCTGCCCGCCGTGCTGGCTCAGGATGTAGTTGCAGTCACGGTGCCCCTGCACGTTGGGCGGCGCGCTGACGATGTCGACCCACGTGCCGTCGGGCGCCTGCTCCTGATGCTTGAAGGTGTCATTGCCGTACGGCTGTATCCCGTACTGCGCCGACTTCATCGCGATGAGGTTCGCGATCCCGCCCTGCAGCGCGCCCGTCGGCGCGGCCACGCTGTAGTCCCCCAGGGCGGCGATGCCGATCGAGCCGTTGTTCCACCCGTAGGCATGACCGCCGATGACGTTGTCGCCGCCCTGCCGGCCGGTCCAGATGTTGCCGAACTTGTCGACGAGGTAGTTGTAGCCAATGTCGCCCCAGCCACGTGTGACCGAGTGGTAGTAGTAGATGGAGCGGATCGTCGCGGCGACGTTGTTCTTCCCGTCATCGGTGACGGTGTGATGGATGACGAACTTCTGCACCTTCTGATATTTCGGCGGCCACTGCATGAGCGTCTCGTCCGCGGCCCAATCCTGGCGGGTGAGGATGCGCGCCGATCCGACCGGCGCGGCGAGCGCGACGCTGCTGCGCAGGTCGGCGAACGCGCCGGTGATGTCGTTGATGAGGCGCGCGACCGGACCGGCGCCCAGGTCGCTGACGTCCATGAACGTGAGCGAGACGCGCGCGACCGCATCGGGGTCGCCGTTCGTCAGCCACACGCGGTATTGCGCGTAGCGCGACGCCGGCACGCCGAAGGGCGCGGCGAAGTGCTCGTTGGTGTACTCGTTGGTCATGTCCTCTTCTTCCGGGAGCTGCGCCCAGTCGCCCCACTGAGTGCCGTCCGCCGAGGTGCGGACCTCGACGTAGACCGTCTCCTGCGCGCCGGGCGCCGCGATCCAGTGGACGCCGACGCGGTCGAAGAG